>NZ_JBIYSM020000018.1:0-75916 GCF_044759095.2 Brevibacillus soli | reverse complement strand
AGCCGAGTGGGGTCCCTTTTTTCGCCGGGCGGGGCCCCGAACACTTTTCTAGCGGCTGTATGGGATGTCCAAATTTATAAATTCTTATACACAAATAAAAGCTCCTGCATTGCATCAACAACGTAGGAGCATCTTTTTTCATCATCACAACGTAAACGCATCCGTCTTCTTCCGCAGCTCCTGGATTTGCTCCGTCACATTCGTTACCTCTTCGGCAAACGTATGAACATACTCCCCTACTCCCTGAATCGTTGCCGTCACTTCTTCCGCAGAGGCAGCGGTCTCTTCGGAAACGGCTGTCACGGAGAGGATGTCCTGATGAATCGTTTCCTGGAACCGGGTCATCTCATCCATGTGCGAGACGACGCGACGTAGCGATTCGTTCAACGAATCCGTAATGGCGGAAAGCTGGGACACATTTTGCGTCACGACGTCAATTTTGCTCGATTCCGCCTGATACTGCTGCATGGACGTAAGCGTCTCCTGTTTCGCTTTGGCCACTTCTTCCTGGATATCGATGATGCTGGTCTGGATCACTTTTGTTGCCGCTGCCGTTTGTTCGGCCAGTTTGCGGACTTCTGCTGCGACGACTGCGAAGCCTTTTCCGGCTTCTCCGGCGCGGGAGCTCTCGATCGCGGCATTCAGGGCGAGCAAATTGGTTTGATTGGCAATCGCCTGGATCGTCGACACCACTTGTTCAATCGTGGACGACTTTTCCACCAGCCGCTCCATCCGTTCCTCCACCAGTCTGAAGTGACCGGCCGTCTCCTCGCTGTGGGTCAAAAACTCCTGAAGAGAGCGATGACTGCTTTCACCTGTCTGCGACACTTCCTTGCCGAGTCGGCTCATTTCCGCCACCAAACGGTTGACGCTCTCGATTTTTTCCACCAGCTCGCTGTTCAGCTTGGAGACGGTCTCGATGGAGGAAGCGGTTTGCTCATTTCCTCTGGCGATCTCCATGCTGGCTGTTCCGATCGCTTCCGACTGCTCGCGGATGTCGGCTACGCCGCGAGAGATGCTGACCGCCATCTCATCGATTGTTCCCGCCGTCTGCTTCACATCTCCGATCAGCGAACGCAGCTGTGTTACCATGCGGCTGAACGACTCCATAATATTGCCGATCTCATCGTTGTGTTTGTGTTGGAATTCCAGCTCGGTCAATAGACCGGCGGAAACCTGCTGCACTTTTTCGCTGATTGCCTGAAGCGGCTTCAGTTTCTTTTTGATATACAGATAGAGGATACATGCAGCCGCAAGGGTAATCAAAAGGTTCATGCCCAGACTGAATGGCAGGCTTTCCCACTGCACTCGATGATTGATCATTCCAACGGTGGACGCATTGATGTCCATGCCCAGAACACCGATCACGGTTCCGTCCGGTTTGGTAATGGGGACAAATGCAGACAAATAGTCGCCGTACTCCGGATCTTGGACGATCTCTGTGGCGTTAGCTTGTCCCTGCAGGCTTGGGGCCACATCTTCGTATGTCGTGGAGGAAGTTTTTTCGTCGATCGCCGATGCGACATCGGAACCTTTCGGCTGCCCGTCGATCATGATGCGGGGCTGCTTCTGTTCATCGATACGAATGGTGTACAAGTAAAGAGCGCCTGTCTTTTCCCGAAAGTCATCCAACTGCTGGCGAAGCTCCCAATAGGTTTCATCTTCCTTCGGGTTTTGCAGGAATTGCTCGTACTTGGACACGTCCATCTTTTTGGCGACGTTGGCCGCCAGCTCCGTGCTGAAGTTGCCGATTGTCTTTTCCACTGTACCCGTATTGGTCAGGAACAGACTGCCAGCATTTGCCGCAGAGAGAACCAGCATCACAAACATCACAAACAACAGGATTTTGGTGACGATACTTCCTCTTTTCATACGTACCTCCACGCTTGGTAGGATGCTGTTACTACCATACCTACCCGCTTGGAAGACACGGTAAACCTCACACACACTCCCGAACGAGCCTGGCCAGACGATGCAGCGCCTGCTGCAATTGACGGGTGTCGGCGTAAGCGTAGGACAGCCGCAGATGCTGGTTGGCCGTCTTGTCGTACACGTATCCGGGATTCAGCAGGATGCCTTGGGAGAGTGCGAGCGAAAACAGCTCCCGCATGGAGACGGGCTGCTCAATCCGCAGCCAAATGTAGAAGCCTCCCTGCGGCTCTTGCCAGGAGGCGATATCGGAAAAATCCTTCCGCAGCGCTTGCAGGGCGATCTCCCTGCGGTGGCGCAACGCCGCTCTCACCTGCGTCAAGTGCTGCCGGTACATGCCGCTCGCCAGCCATTCCGCCGCCGCCCATTGAGAAAGGGCGCTGGAACCGTAATCGGTTTGCATTTTGACGTCTGCCAGCCGCTCGATCACCGGCTCCGGACCGACCAGCCAGCCGATCCGCAAACCGGGGCTCAGTGTTTTGGACAAACTGCCGACATAGAGGACCAAGCCGTTTTTGTCAGACGCCTTGAGCGGCTTTGGTGCAGGCTCGTCCAGCCACAGCTCGCCGTACACATCGTCTTCAAGGATGGGCAGCCGTTCCCGTTCGCAGATGTGCAGCAGCTGCTCCCGCCTCCGCTCGGACATAACCGTGCCCGTCGGATTGTGATAGGAAGGAATGGTGTAAAGCAGAGCAGCGTTGTTCGCACGCGTCTGTTGAGCGATCAAATCGGTCCGGATTCCCTCTGCGTCCATGGGGATGCCGGTCAGCCGCAGATGGGTGGACTGAAACGTATGAAGGGAAGACAGATACGAAGGCTTTTCCACCAGGACGGCTGAGCCCTGGCGCAGGATGCCGACCGAAACCAGTTGAAGCGCCTGCAGGGCACCGGATACGATCAGAATGGCCGAAGGAGAGGCCTCGATGCCGATTCCACGCAAATGATCGCTGATGGCTTGTCGCAGCGGCAGGAGCCCTTTCGGCTCGGAGTAACCGAGGTGACTTAACCGTCCCTTCAGCCGTTGAAAAATCTCCTCCATCGCCCTGGCGGGAATCAGCTCGGGGGAAAGTTCGCCAGTCCCCAGACGAATCACGTTAGGATCGTGCTCGGCACGATTGATCTCCCGAATGGTGGGCAAATTGGGCTGGTGCGTTCCTGAACGGACATAACTCAACCAGTCGGGCGGCGAAGCGGCGGTCAGGACAGACCAGGTATTGTTGCAAATAACCGTGCCGCTTCCCACCACCGCTTCGATCAACCCCTCTGCTTTCAGCTCTTCCATCGCCGTGACGACCGTGCTGCGGTTCACCCCAAGCGCTTCTGCAAGCGCACGCTGTGCAGGCAGTTTGCTCTGCACCGGCCATTCGCCGGTCGAAATCTTGTCCCTGATGTACTCCACGACTTGCTTGTAAACAGGTATGTCCGATGACTTGTCCGGTTTCCAATCGATTGTGAGACGCGTCACTTCTCCCCCGCCTTTTTTCCTTTCATTGTAAAATTGGTTGGTTCGTCTGTAAACCAATTGGCTGGAGACAACCGGGAACTTTTCTCTTACGCTAGAGAAAAAAGAAGGTTTGGAGGGAGATTTGTGGTAGAAGCATTCCTGCATGGCTTTGTATTGTCTCTTGGCTTGATCTTGCCGCTTGGCGTGCAAAACGTATTCGTGTTTAATCAGGGAGCCGTACAATCCAGCTTGTGGCGGGCCATGCCGGTTGTACTGACCGCTGCTGTCTGCGATACACTGCTGATCCTGCTTGCGGTGTTGGGAGTGTCGCTGGTTGTACTTACCTTTGACTGGCTGGAAACGGCGCTTTATGCCGTTGGATTTTTCTTCCTGCTGTACATGGGGTACCTGACCTGGAAGAGCACTCCTTCGACGGAAGGGGACGAGGCCCAGCGCTTCACGCCGCGGAAACAGATCCTGTTTGCCGCCTCTGTCTCGCTGTTCAATCCGCACGCGATTTTGGATACGATCGGCGTGATCGGCACCAGTTCACTCAGCTACGGAGGAACGGAAAAATGGGCGTTTACGCTTTCCTGTATCCTCGTCTCGTGGCTGTGGTTCTTCGCCCTCTCCGTTGCCGGACGGACGGCAGGTCGGCTGGACCGCTCCGGAAAGCTGCTCCGGTCGCTAAACGTCGTGTCCGCCTGCATTATTTGGGCCGTCGCCTTGTTTATGGGCGCGAAGTTGGCCGGGATTGTGGTATGAGCTTAACCAATGGTTTGTAGAGGGACCGATTCCTCCAGCTACCCGCGAGCTGTGACCACCAGCTAGCGTAGGGACGTGGGCGCGGAGATCAAGCAGCGCCACCCCTGAAAAAACTTCGTAGTGACGCGGCTTTGGCGATGCCCCCGCGAATCGTCGCATAGCGGAGAAATCGGTCCCGAATAGACACCAATACCTTTTTCGACAGTCTCGAAAAATCCCCCCTGGCATGGAGAGCACTCCAAAACGCTTCCGTTATATGGAAAACGGTGGCGTTTCTTTGCTTCGCTTCGTTGCCAGCCCACTATGGGGCTTATCTGTCCTCTCCGAGACGATCCACGGGGCGGGGGCTCAACATCTGGGTTTCACAAGGAAGGGAGACTAGCGCCCCCTTCATCCCCGTGTCCACGTCTCTACGCTGGCAGGCTGGCAAAGGCGCTCCGCAAATAAAAATCGCCTCCTATTCCAAACTCCATCAGCTTTTTGGCTACAAAGAGCATGTAACGATGACAGAAGAAGAGATCATCTCTGCGATTGAAGTTACGGGTGGAAGTGAAGATGATGGCAAACAACTGCCAAAGCTATTAGAGCAAACAGAAAAGACAGGTATGAGGATTGAGGAAGTCATCGGAGACACTGCTTACTCTGGAAAAGACAATTTAAAGCTCCTTGATTTCATGGATTGACCAGGGCAAAATACCGTGGTTTATTCGGTACGCGGATACAAGCATACTTAAGCTAATAAAGCAAATGCAGCCAGCTTCGTAAGAAGTAAGGCTGCATTCTTTTTGCCGTCGGCATCAATTATTGACATGAACCCATTATTAAAAACCGAGAGAGCACTTTTGCAGTGATCTCTGGCATGCAGGATTTGCTGTTTATCCCGCTTTCGAACAGGAAAGTCTAATTAGTAGCACTTTCTTCCATTCCACTACGGTATATGAAGGAGCTGATGGCTGATGTTGCGTCAACGTTATGTTCAACTTCGCTATCCGGTCTTTGCCCTGGCGCTGATTCTCGGACTGCTTGCCCTGCATAACCAATACCGGCTGCAAGCGTCGTCGACCACTGAACAGCGCGTGCAAACCGTTACGATTTCCAACGCCGGGTTTCTTCCCAGTCGGTTAACCTATCAGGAGGGCGACCCCATTTCCTTGTCGATCGTGAATGCGGACACCCGCCCACACAACCTGGTCATACAGGACCTGCAGGTGTATACCGCCAACCTGAAACCGAACGAGTCCGCTATCCTGCAGTTCTCTGCCGCCAAAAAAGGGACGTATTCCTTTGTCTCAGACACTCCGGGCTATCCGGAAGCGGGATATCGCGGCTTGCTGATCGTAGAGTAATTCCTGCTACTCCAACGACGGGGACGGCTTCTTCCACGGCCCGAAACGAATCAAAAGCAGCGGAATCAGCCCGACCGCGGTTGCCGCCCCGAGAAACACATAAACTCCCAGAATGCTGGCATAATCCTTGATGACCCCGGCAGCGAGGTTGCACGTCATGGATCCGAGGCCCTGACCGACTGATCCGAAAATGGCCAAAGCGGTTACCTGCAGGGAGGCAGGCGTATTTTCCCTGACAAACTGGGCGGCCGAAGCCAGATAAAACCCAACGGATAATCCCTGGATAAAGAACATGGCAATCACTTCGGCAGTCCCCGGCGCCGTGCTGTACCAAAACCAGCGAAGCGCAGAGACGATCCCCGCCAAAAGGAGCGTCGCTTCCAAACCCCAGCGGCGAATGAGGTAGGCGGCCAGCTTCATAAACGGGGCTTCACTCCCGGCAAACAGCAGAAATGCCAGTCCGATCCCTGCTACAGACCCGCCGATGTGCTGGTAATACAGCGCAAACCAAATGTTGTTGGCATTAACCGAGCCGAAGATGAAGAACGCTGCCACCAAAAACAGCGTGAACCTGGGAATCCGCAGCAACCGGCCCAACCCTTTTACGATACTGACCTTAAACTGGGGCGCCTCTATATTGTCCGGGATGCCCCGCAAAAAGAAAACGGCAATCAGACAGGCGGCGCAGTAGGAGTAAAAAATCACGTTCGAACCCCACTGCTCCAAAGCGAGCCCGGTGACAAAGGCTGCCAGCGCAAACCCAACCGCCCCCCACAGCCGAATGTCTCCAAACTGCATGTTGTGCTGTTTGGCATAACCGAGCGCCAGACTGTCCGAGACCGGAACAAGCGCGCTTTGAAAGACGGAAAGCAGTGTGTAGAGCAAAAACACAAGTGCAAAGGTGGAGACGGCAGGAAACAGGAGCGACACCAGTGCCGAAACGATCAGTGTCAGCACGAGCACCGGCTTGCGAATCTGGTAGCGGTCACAGATCATGCCCCACATCGGCTGCGTCACGATGGAGACGACCGGCGTAATGGCACTGATCAGGCCGATCTGTGTTCCGGTGAGATGGATGGCGTTGTAGTACTGGGTAATCAGCGGGTAGAACGCTCCGAAACCATAGTAGATAAACAGGTAAAGAGCGCTGATGCTCATGTAGCGCCTTGCATTCCCCCCCGGCGATTGGATGGCATGAGGCTCAGACATGTTGTCTCCTTCTTTCCATGAAAAGAAGAGCATCTGCATGCTCTTCAATTTATTTGACCGATGGAAGGATTTTTTCCATGTTGACGGTTCGATTTTTCTCCCATGTTTCCGGCTTGTTCTCGTCAAACTGCTCCAAAAATTGTACGACTTCCTTTGTCAACGGTGTAGGTGTCGATGCGCCGGACGTGACGGCGACTTTTTTCTTTCCTCTCAACCAGTTGATGTCCAGTTCGGACAAGTCGGCGATGCGGTAAGCCGGAACGCCGGCAATTTCTTCCGCCACCTGTGCCAGGCGGTTGGAGTTGTTGCTGCGCGGATCGCCTACAACGATGCAGAGGTCAGCTTCCCCCGCCTGTTCGGCAACCGCTTCCTGTCGCACTTGGGTGGCCAGGCATATTTCGTTGTGCACCTCTACTTGCGGAAACCGTTTCACGATGGCATCCATCAAATGCTTGACGTCCCACTGGCTCATCGTCGTCTGGTTGGTGACGATCAGCTTATCGGTCGGCAGGTTCAGCGCCTCAACCTCATCGAGCGTCTGCACCAGATGCACCTTGTCAGGGGCTATTCCTACGGCTCCCTCCGGCTCGGGATGACCTTTTTTCCCAATGTAAATCACGTGATAGCCGTCGGCAATTTTTTCACGGATCAGATCGTGCGTCTTGGTCACGTCCGGACACGTGGCGTCGACGACGGTCAGGCCTTTCTCACGCGCTTTCTTTCTCACTTCAGGCGAAACGCCGTGTGCGGTAAAAATAACGGTTCCCTCGTTCACCTGATCCAGCAGGGCGAGACGATCTTCTCCGTCCAGCGTCTTGATGCCTTGTTTTTCAAAAGCTTCAACCACATGCGAGTTGTGGACGATCATGCCCAGGATGTGAATCGGGCGCGGCAGGTCGAAATTTTGTGCCGTTTTCAATGCGAGCACCATGGCATCTACGACACCGTAACAGTAACCGCGGGGGGAGATTTTGATAACCTCCATCTGTACCCCTCCTAACTTATCTGACGATCCATCCTATTATACCTCAATTATGCGATGACCGCTTGATTTCATAAACCTTCAGATTATTGTAGACAATTTTTAACAGCGGTGTGGATAATCCATGCTTCTCGGCGTGGGACAGCAGCCAGCCCTGCAGATGATCGGCCTCCACCGGCAGTCCCTTTTCCATGTCGCGGAGCATGGAGGATTTCATCGAATACCCCTGGTTCATGAACACCTTCATCTGCTTGTCCACAATGTCTTCGTCAATGGGAGCCTGGAGCGTCCGCATTACCAGCGCGATTTCTTCGGCCAGCTGGCGGGTCAGTTCCATGCCGAACTGCGCGTCGCGAATCGGGCCGACCGCTGCATTCATCAGCGTCGTCATGCCGGACAGCGTGGTGATGAACAGGTATTTATGCCACATGTCCCGCTGAATGTTTTCGCTGACGCGAATGGTCGCCTTCGCCCCGGAAAATACGCGGTCCAGCTCGTCGATGCGAGCGCTGCGTCCCCCTTCCCACTCTCCGTATACGGCCTCATGGGTGGGACTGGTTTGAATCACGTCGCCATGCTCGTTGAGGGTTGATTCAATAAAGCACAGCCCTCCCAGTACCCGCTCCGCTCCGAACCTGGCCTGCAGCTGTTCCATGTGGGCCATGCCGTTTAGGAGTGGCAGCACCACGGTTTCGCTGCCCACGTAGTCAGCAATGGAGGCGATGCTGTCAGCAAGGTGATACGCTTTGTTTGAAAGCAGGATGACATCGTACTTCTCCACCCGTTCACCTGCGGAAATCAGTTTGGGCGCTTCCATATGGATATCACCGTGGATACTGTTGACGCGCAATCCTCTTTCCAGCAGCTGCCTGCGCCGATTTTCACGCACGAGAAAGGTAACGTCGGCTCCCTTTTCCCACAGTCTCGCTCCGAAATAGCCGCCGACGGCGCCGGCTCCCAATACCAAAACTTTCATGATCGGTTCGTCCTCCCTGCATCGCGTTCAGAATGATTTGCCTTTATTCTACAGAAGTTGCGCCACTTTCGAAACCCCGCATTCTCATGTCAGAACAACTAACATGAAACCTCATGGGATGTTATAATATTACAAAAGATGAAACGAATGTCAATCACCTTTTCATACCAAGGAAGGAGGACAGTCGTGAGCGATTACGTAAAAGAAATGCGAAAGCAAGTCGGCCATCGTCCGCTCATCCTGGTCGGCGCCACCATCATGGTGCTGAACTCTCAAGGAGAAATTCTCCTGCAGCACCGCTCTGACACAAACGACTGGGGCTTGCCAGGAGGCTCCATGGACATGGGTGAACGACTGGAGGAAACAGCCCGGCGGGAACTGCTCGAAGAGACCGGACTTCGCGCGGAACAGCTGCAGTTTTTGGAGGCGTTGTCCGGTCCGGAGTGGTACTACCGCTATCCCAATGGTGATGAAGTGTACAACGTGATCATTCTCTATTTTGCCAAGGAGGTATCGGGCAGTCTGGCCATGACGGACGGCGAAAGCATCGGTTTGCGTTACTTCCCGCTAGACGGCCTGCCGAAGCTGGAAAAACGGGCAGGACTGATCCTGATGAGCTGGAAAGACCGGCTTCCGACACTGGTCCGCTCGCCATAAAAGGCTGTCGTCCCATACGGGCGACAGCCTCTTGTCCTGCACTATGCTTTTGCATCTACCCCAACGGCTTGTTCGATGTGAGTAAAGCCGTCTTGCACAAGCAGCTTCACAAGCTTCTTGTTGATCATCTTGGCGATGCCGGGGCCCTGATAAGCCATTCCTGTATACACCTGTACCAGGCTTGCGCCGGCGCGAATTTTCCGGTAGGCGTCCTCACCCGTGAAGATCCCCCCTACCCCGATAATCGGCACCTTGTCGCCAACTTCCTGGTAGATTTCCTTTACCCAGGCGGTGGAACGCTCCCTCAGCGGCTTGCCGCTTAATCCTCCCGCCTCGTCCGCATGCGGGTGGCCTAATACCTCATCGCGGGACAGTGTCGTGTTGGTGGCGATGATCCCCGCCGCTCCCTCATCCACGGCTGCCTGGACAACATCTCTCATCTGCTCGTCCGTCATGTCGGGGGCCACTTTTAACAGGATCGGCTTCGCCTTTACTCCGCGCAGCTCCATCTCGCTTGCTTTTGCCCGGATCTCGCGGAACAGGCTTCGCAGGCTCTCCGTCTCCTGCAGATCGCGCAGGTTGGGAGTATTGGGCGAACTGATGTTGACTACAAAATAATGGCCGTACCGATACAGCGTCTCCATGCATTTCAGGTAGTCGCTCGCCGCTTCCTCATTGGGCGTCGCCTTGTTTTTGCCGATGTTGATCCCGATGGGAATGTCGGCGTAGGCGTAGTCAACGAGATTTTGCGATGCGGCGTACGCGCCGTAGTTGTTAAAGCCCATCCGGTTGATGATGGCCTCATGCTCCTGCAGCCGGAACAGCCGCGGTCTCGGATTGCCGTGTTGGGCAATCGGCGTAATGGTGCCCACTTCCACGAATCCAAAGCCGAGGGCAGCCAGCGCGTGATACACCTCCGCGTTCTTGTCAAACCCAGCGGCCAATCCCACCGGGTTGGGAAAGGTCATCCCCCAAAGCTTCATTTCCAAACGTTCGTCACGGAAACCGAACAGCATTTTCAACAGGCTTTTTCCCTGAGGGGAGTCTTCCGCCAGCTTCAGCGCGTGAATCGTTCGCTCATGGATTTCTTCCGGATCCATTTTGAACAAAAACTTTCTGACAAGCTGATACATCCCTGTGCACTCCTCGTTCTTTTCTTCTGCCTAGTAGCATATCACATTTCGACAAAAGGCGCACAAAAGGAAGAAACTGCCTGCCCCATAAACAGGACAGACAGTTTGGTGTCGAATTGATTAGTTTTTCACCAGAAGCACGTCGTCGATGGAGACGAACGGAAGGTTGTGAGCGTCAGCAACCGCTTTGTAGCTCACTTTGCCGTCAATGACGTTTACCCCTTTGGCCAGTGCGCGGTTTTCCTGAATGGCTTGACGATAACCTTTGTTCGCCAGTTGAACCGCGTACGGAACGGTTACGTTGGTCAGCGCCAGCGTGGATGTACGGGCTACCGCACCCGGCATGTTGGCTACTGCGTAGTGGATGACACCATGCTTCTCATACGTCGGATTGTCGTGAGTGGTGATTCGGTCGATCGTCTCGATGGAACCGCCTTGGTCAATGGCCACGTCCACGATGACGGAGCCGGGAGCCATGGATTTTACCATCTCTTCCGTTACCAGACGCGGTGCGCGGGCACCTGGAATGAGCACAGCCCCTACCAGCAGGTCCGCTTTTTTCACCGCGTTTGCGATGTTGAAGCTGTTGGACATGAGCGTTTGAACGCGGCCCTGGAACAGATCATCCAGTTGGCGGAGACGGTCTGCGCTTACGTCGATGATGGTGACGTTGGCACCCAGGCCGACTGCCATTTTCGCTGCGTTGGTACCCACGATGCCGCCGCCGATGATGACCACTTCGCCTTTTGGCACACCTGGCACGCCGCCCAGCAGCACACCTTTGCCGCCGTACGGCTTCTCGAGGAACTGCGCACCGATCTGTACCGCCATGCGGCCGGCCACTTCCGACATCGGCGTGAGCAGCGGCAAAGCTCCGTTGTCCAATTGAATGGTTTCGTAAGCGATCGCCACGACCTTTTTCTCCATCAGAGCACGGGTCAGTTCCGGTTCCGGCGCGAGATGCAAATAGGTGAACAGAATCAAGCCCTCACGGAAAAATCCGTATTCAGAAGGGAGCGGTTCCTTTACCTTCATCACCATGTCAGCGGCCCATGCCTCAGCTGCGGAGTCAACAATTTCTGCCCCTACTGCCTTGTAGTCTTCGTTGGTAAAGCCGCTGCCCATGCCGGCATTGGTTTCGATGCGGACCGTGTGGCCGTTTTGTACCAATGCAGTGACTCCTGCAGGGGTAATGGCGACGCGGTTTTCATTGTTCTTTATCTCTTTGGGAATCCCCACGATCATGGTAGTTGTCCTCCTTCAAAACACTGCGATTCATTCGATTACTACCATTGTACAGCGTTTTCAGGCAATTCTCTTTGGGGAATCCATTAATCTTTGCACCGTCTGTTTGTGATTTTTCACAAACGAACTACCGTTCCTGATTCAGCTTATCCAGTTTGAGATCCAGATAGAGAGACGTCCGTTGGTTGGGATCGTCGAGATTCACCTGGATGATCTCCTCAATCCGGCGCAGGCGGTAGCCAAGCGTATTGATGTGGATGTGCAGCCGTTGGGCGGTGAGGTTCCCTTTGCCTGCCGTATCGAGAAATGTTTCCAGCGTATCCAGCAGGTTGGTCTGGTTTTCCCGATCATACGCTTTCAACTGCGAGAGCCGGGGGTTTTCATACCCTTCTTCGTCACCCCATCGTTTCAACTGAAGCAAAAAGCGGTAAATACCCAGGTCGTGAAATCCGTAAATACGTGCCGTTTCCTGAGAAAACAAGCGTTTTACCTTCACCACGTGCAGCGCTTCCCGATAGCTGCGTACGATGTCAGCGTATGCCTTGTAGCTTCGCCCGTAACCGGCGATCACATTGCCTTCGTTGACATGGACGACCAGCTTGCTTAGCGAATCGGAGAGAAACTGTTCCACCTTGTGATAAAGCGATTGCCCTCCCCTGTCTGGCACTGCAGGCAGACCCATCAAGAGGACGATTTGCGCACCGTCTACCACCCAGAACAGCTTGTCGCGCATTAACAGAGGATAGAGGTATTGCTCCAGCTGTGCTCCGGGTGCTTCGATCACACAGATGAGGTACGAAGCCGGGAGCTGCATTTGCAGACTCTCTGCCTTTTGCTTGATGGCCGCCTCGCTGGTGTGATTCCCCAGGAGCAGCTCCCAGAGAAACTCCTTGCGCCGCTGCTCCTCCGCTTTGCGTTTGCCCTGTCGCTGCACCAGACGGGAGACGGCGGCTCGGGCCGCCTGCCGAAGGATTTCATCGTCTTCACGGGTCAGCGGACGGTTTACCTCCTGTGCCCAGATGTAGCCCAGAACATCGGCGCCTTTGCGGATGGCGATCGCCACGCGCTTGCCCAGCCCTACCTCGTCCTTGGCGGGGATGTGCACCGGGTCGTCATCGGTCAACAGCTGCTGGAAGACGCCGTCTTTCCACAGCCGCGTCAGCACTTTTTCCGGCACGCGACGCCCCATGATCGTCGACCAGCGTGCCTGGTCGGTGCTCTCTCCATGGGAACTGTAGGCGATCAGCTTGTGGTCGGCGTCTTCGATCGTAATCGGATTTTGCAGCAATTCACCGATCACATCGGCCAGTTCTTCTATGTCAGCATGCTGGTATTGATGGAAGTACTCAGGTTGACCGGACAATCGTTCACACCTTCTTTGCGATTCCTGTCTTTTCATTATACTGAAAGGCAAAAGCCCAGGTAAACCAGGCGCGGGCCTGAAATAACCCACTCGGCGGTAGCTATCGCTGAGCCGAGTGGGGTCCCTTTTTTCGCCGGGCGGGGCCCCGAATGCTTTCCTAGTGGCTGAAATCGGATTTCCATCTTTATAAATTCCTATTTGCTGAAAAAAACCGGCAGGTGCCGCCCTGCCGGTTGCTTGATTTTCGCTCTATGTACGGGATCACAGTAACCGCGATATCGCATCGAGAATGCGTTCTTTTTGAAACGGCTTGATTACGAAGTCTTTTGCCCCCGTTTTCATCGCCTCCAAAACCAGCTGGCGGTGACCGACAGCGGAGCACATCAAGATTTTGGCCTCTGCATCAAAAGCTAAAATTTCGCGGACAGCATCAATCCCCTGCATCCGGGGCATGGTGATATCCATCGTGACAATATCGGGACGCAGCTCCTTGTATTTTTCAATTGCCTCTTCTCCATTGGCAGCCTCTCCGCACACTTCGTGCAAGCCTGCTACCATCTCCGTCAGCATCTGCCTCATAAAAGCCGCATCGTCTACAATCAACAAACGGGCCACTCAGCGTTCCTCCTCAACCTGTCTCACTTCTCCCTCCCTCTACTTTACAGAAAATAGCAAAAAAGTCTATGGGAATTCCCGACTTTTTTTATTTTTTTTAATAAATACCCCTAAAAGAATGGCGCCTGCAACGGCGCCTTGTTTTACGGAGCAAATCCAATCGGTCCGGAACGTTCCGGACTTGCAGGCAAATCCGCCTGCGGACTGGTCGGATCAGGATGCGGGGTCGTTTCCCCGATCTCCGGTCTGTCTACCTGAGTCACCTCGTCCGGGATATCCACCTGTGGAATTTCAATCAGCTCTCTTTCCATGGGGGGGCCTCCTTTCTCGGGTACAGAGCTTCTCCGTTAGCGTTCCCTCCGGCTCCCGGTTGCATACCAAAGCGCCGGCTCTGCCGGAAGCATGTTCGCCCCATAATTGGACATACTTTGAAGGGCAAGGCAACTGCCAAAACAAAATGGTTCATACTGGAGGAGATTGCAGATGTATCCACGTCAGCAAGAACAGGCTCATGCTCATCACCAGCAGGCCCAACTGCATCGATACCATGCGCTGGCGCATCAGAATCAGGCGGCGTTTCACCACCAGCAAGCGGAGTTTCACCAACAACAGGCGTTTTTCGCCAACCAGCCTGCCTACAACGAAGGCTACACGGCCTACAACAACCAGGTCTCCCCTGTCGCACTCGTCTATCGCGGACACATTTCTCCGGAGGCGCTTCAATCGCTGCAGCAGTTCTACAATCCGTATGCGGGTCAAAATGCACAGGTGCCGCTCTCCCAGCATGCGGCTCACGCAACAGAGAATCAGATTGCCATGCAACGTGGCACTCGCTTCTAACGATCGCAACTCCCCGATGCCCGCGCTGTGATACGCACGCGGGCTTTTGCTTTGCTGAATATAAAAACCCAGCCGACTTTAGCTATTCTCACCCCACTCGGCGGTAGCTATCGCTGAGCCGAGTGGGGTCCCTTTTTTCGCCGGGCGGGGCCCCGAACACTTTTCTAGCGGCTGTATGGGATGTCGAAATTTATAAATTCTTATACACTAATAAAAGGAATTTTGACAGTTCATGTAGAAATATGTCAAATTCCTTTTTTCATTTGGAGGTCCTTCCGTGTCCACGACAAAGCTGTTTCCAATCTTGTTTGCCGGACTGGTCCTCGGACTGCTGCTTCTTATCACCAGTCAGTTTGTCGACAGCATGAAATACATTCAGCAGGTCAACAAAAACGGCAAAAAGGCCAACGTGATACGCGTCGCTCTGCTGTTGGAGGGTCCTACCTACGATCAGGGCTGGAACAGCAGCGCACTGGAGAGTTTGACTGAACTGCAAAAAAAGTACGGCTTCTCTTTGGAGATTGCCAGTAACTTAAAAGCAGATCAGATCTTTGCAACGGCCCAAAAGTACGCTTCCAGCGAATTCGATTTGATTTTCGGTCACGGGATGATATTTTCCCAACCGTTTACGAAAATTGCCCCGTTTTATCCCGAGACGCGGTTTGTTTCCTTTAACGGGGAAGCCGTACACCCCAATCAGACAGCCATTCGCTACGACATGAAGCCCGCCGGATTTATTGTAGGTGAGTTGGCAGCACTGATGAGCCATCGCCACAAGGTTGGCTATATTGTGGTGGACAAACCTTTAGAATACGAACAGGTGGAGGGCTTCAAACTGGGCGTCAAACGGATTCACCCCGATACGACGGTGGAAGTGGCCAAGGTGCCGGACTTCAATGACATCGCAGCTGCCACAAAAGCAGCCCGCCGCCTGATCGCCCATGGCGTCGACGTCATCTACACGACGGGAGACAGTTTTAATCTGGCCGTCATTACGGAGGCGCAGCATGCCAACATATACGCCATCGGCTACATCGCCGACCAACGTTACATGGCCCCCAACCATGTGCTCGCCTCGCTGGTGCAGGACGTGCGCCAATGCTATCGAACCACCATGGAACAGTACCTGAAAGGCCTCCTTCCCGCAGGAAAGGTCATCTACGGACTGTCGGAAGGGGTTAACCGCTTGAGCGCGTTTGGTCCAATGGTGCCCGCAGCTGTACAGGAACGTATCATTCGCGATCTGCAGACGGTTATGGATGATCCGCAGCTTTTTGGAGGAGAGTGACCATGTCCTCGATTCGTTCACTTGGTTTTCAGAAAAAAATGATGCTCAGCTATCTGGTCATGATGCTTCTCATTGGCTGTGTCGCTTCTCTGTTCAGCTACCAGATGACGAAGGTGATTTCCGACGAGACCCACCTGACGCAGCAAGTGCTTCCGCAAACAAACGCGCTGTTGGAAGTAAAAAACCAACTGTACACGAAAACGTACGCTTTGAAAATGTACACTCTCACTCGAGAGCCGTCTTATCTGGACAAATACTACACCATGCTGATCGACAGTTCCCACTTTCAATCGATTCAAAAAACACAGGAATACAGTGAATTGTTCTCGATTGTGGAGTCGATCGGCGAACTGGACTTCCTCTTCCTGAACAAGATCAACCCGCTGTTGAAAGCGAATAACATCACAGCTGTCAACTACGTGCTGGCTCAGGAAGTGCAGCCGCGCATCGACAAGCTGGAAAAGCAGCTTTCCTTTTCGCTTCATCAACTGGAGTCCCAGACGAACAAGGAGTTTCAACGGACAAACGAAAGCCTGAAAGTCTCCCTCATCGTGACGTACACCGTGTCCGTTGCCTCCATCCTGTTTGGCTTGTTTTGCACGTTTTACTTTCGTCATGAGCTGCTCCGCCCCATTCAGTCCCTGATCAGGCAGGTGCGGGAAGTGTCACAGGGAACGTTCGGTCAGCAGATCATTTACACCGCGAAAGACGAGTTCCACGAGTTGGCTCAGGAATTCAACAAAATGTCGCAGAACATCGCGAAGCTGTTTCAACAGGATGAGGCCCAGCGTCAAGTGCTGCAGGAGGAGAAAAACGTCCGTGAGCAAATCTTGAACTCTCTGCCAGTCGGGGTGATCACCCGACACTATCA
Source organism: Brevibacillus soli (assembly GCF_044759095.2). Classification (NCBI taxonomy): domain Bacteria; kingdom Bacillati; phylum Bacillota; class Bacilli; order Caryophanales; family Paenibacillaceae; genus Brevibacillus; species Brevibacillus soli. The sequence goes on along the minus strand of NZ_JBIYSM020000018.1, from coordinate 59,253 downwards.
GTCCGGTGAAGTGCACATCAATCAGAAGGCAAAAGAGCTGGTGAAGCTGGACGACAACTTTTTTCCGGAGAGCCCCGACTCCACCGCGTGGCAGACTGACTCAGAGGAGTTGCCCTGGTTTGAAAACCGCAAGATGACGCTGTACAAACAGGACGGCACCACCTTTTCCGCGCTCGTCTCTTACGTGCCTCTGGAAAACGACTTCAGGGAAGCCGGCTGGATGGTGGCCCTCTCCGATATTACCGAGCAGGAAAAAGCGCAGGAATTCATTCACCAGTCCGAGAAGCTGCGGCTGGTCGGACAGCTGGCGGCCGGCGCAGCCCACGAGATCCGCAACCCGCTCACCGTAATTTACGGCTTTATGCAGCTGCTGCAGCAGCGGTTGTCGGAAGAGGAGCGCAATCAGTACTTCCTGCCGTTGATTCTGCAGGAGATTGAGCGCGTCAACCTGATCGTGACGGAATTCCTTCTGTTGTCGAAACCGTCCTGCCCGAACTATCGGGAAGTGACGCTGAACGAGTTGTTCAGCTCCATCCTGCCTCTGATGAAAGCCGAGGCGACACTCCACGGCATCGAAATCGTCGACCGTTATGAAAAGGAGATCAGCCTGCACGTGGACGTGGAGCAGATGAAGCAGATTCTGCTCAACCTGATGAAGAACAGCATTGAAGCGATGAAACAAGGGGGCCTGCTGACCGTGGAAAGCAGGCACGACGACACTCACTTGCACATTTCCGTTCGAGACACCGGGGAAGGCATCCCGCCCCAATACCTGAACCGGATCTTTGAGCCGTTCTTTTCCCTGAAGGAGGAAGGCACAGGACTCGGACTGCCGATCACCCGACGCATGGTGGAAAACCACGGCGGGGATATGAAAATTACCAGCATCGTAGGCGAGGGAACGGAAATTGTCATCTCCCTGCCCATTCATCCGACCAGCCTGTAACCTCCTGGTCGGATGCGTGTTTTTCCAGCCAGTCAAACATCCGGACGGTGTAGGCTTTCATTTCCTCTCCTTTAAACAGGTGGGTGGCTCCTTCAGCCAGCCACATTTCATAGGGCTTTTTGTGAGTCGCAAGAGCGTCGGCCAGCCGATAAGCGTGCTGGACTCCGACGTTCTGGTCCTCTGTGCCGTGGATAATCAGCACCGGACAGGAAATCTCCCCGGCGCGATAGACGGGGGAACGGCGAACATATTCACCGCTGTCCTTCTTCGGATGACCGACGACGCGCCGCAGCATGCGGCGTAAATCGACCCGCTCCTCATACGTCAAAAACAAATCGCTTACTCCGCTCCACACCACCACGGAACGAAGCCCGGCACACTCCATGGAGGCGAACAGCGCCATCATGCCGCCGCGGGAAAAACCGTAAGCGCTGATACGCTCAGGCTGCACGAGCGGCAAACGGCGAAGCAGCTCGTACGCGGCAAAGACGTCATGACGATCGTCCCCGCCAAACTCGTCCCTGCCCTCTCCCCCTTCGTTGCCGCGATAGTGCGGAGCCAACAGCACGTACCCAAAAGCAGCCAACTGGGAGATCCGCTCCGGCCGGACACGGCCAACACCCTTGATGCCACCTCGGCAATACAAAAGAGCAGGGAGCGGTCCGCTTCTCTGCACCGGCACGGCCAAAGCCGCTTTCACGCGATATCCCTGGCTGTAATAGGTCACGGTATACAACGATACCCCGTCCGCAACGAAGGGTTCCGGTACAACATCAAGAAAGTAATGAGTCCATTCCATATCCATATCGCTCACTCTGCTCCCCCCTTTCCTTACGATTCCCCAACAACCTGTGGATTTTCAGACTAAGAAAACCCACCCGGCATTAGCTAACACTTCGCCGGGCGGGGCCCCGAACACTTTTCTAGCGACTGTATGGGATGTCCAAATTTATAAATTCTTATACACCAAAAAAGGAAGAAGAACCGGTTTGTTCCCGGTCACTTCTTCCTGAAGTTCATCCGCTCGTATGTGTAGGCTTAGTAGCCGCGTTTTGCCTGTTTTTTGTTAATGGTAGCGAGGTTCTCTTCGCTGTGCTTCAGCCATTTCTTCAGTTTGTCTTCGAAGGATGCTGCGCTGTCGCGTTTTCCGTATCCTCCACGGTCGCCACCGCGATTTCCACCGCCACGGCGCTCATCGCGCCCTTCACGCTCCGGCGCAGGCAGTGCGGCACGAACCGAAAGCGAGATCTTGCCTGCATCATCAATCGAGAGTACCTTTACTTTCACTTCGTCTCCCACGGAAAAGTGCTCGTTGATATCCTTCACGAAACCGTTCGCCACTTGGGAAATGTGTACAAGCCCCTGCTGGGTCTCGTTGATCGCTACGAACATCCCAAACGGTTTGATCGCTGTCACTTTTCCCTCGATGATGCTTCCCACTTGTACTGCCATTCAGTTTGCACTCCTTTTATCTTTTCACAAGAATGTCGAGAACCTCTACCAGAAGGCTCATTACATAAGTATAGCAGACAATACAAAATTATGAAAAGCCTAATCTTGCTAGTTTCAGCACCTCACGCCATCACTGGCTGCGGGGTGGAGAGGTAGAGTTGGAAGGCGTCCGTAGCCATCACCAGCTCTTCGTTGGTGGGGATGACCATTACCTTCACCGGCGAGTAAGGACTGTTGATGAACCCTTCTCCCTTGATGTTGAGGTTGGCCTCCCGATCGATGATGACACCGGCAAACTCCAAACCGTTGCACACCAGTTGACGAACCTCCGGACTGTTCTCTCCGACACCGGCAGTAAAGATGATGCCATCCACACCGTTCAGGCGGGCGAGATAAAGACCGATGTGCTTGTGCAAATGGGTGGTGAACAGTTCCAGCGCCAGCTGGCAGCGAAGGTTTCCTTCCTCAGCCTTGGCCATGACGTCCCGCAAGTCGTTGGAGACGCCGGAGACGCCCAACAGACCGCTTTTCTTGTTGAGGATCTCTATGGCGCCCGCCGTATCCGTCTTTTCGATTTCTTCAATGTACGGAATAATGGCGGGATCGATATTGCCGCTGCGGGTTCCCATGGACAAACCGGCCAACGGTGTCATGCCCATCGAGGTATCCAGCGACTCTCCAAAACGGATCGCCGTGATGCTTACCCCGCTGCCGATATGGCAGCTGATCAGGCGCAGCTTTTCCTTTGGCATCTCCATCATTTGCTGGGCGCGGTTCATCACGTAACGGTGAGAAGTGCCGTGAAACCCGTACTTGCGGATACCGTATTTCTCGTAGTATTCGTAGGGAAGCGCATACAGGTAGGAAGACGGCGGCATCGTTTGATGAAACGCCGTGTCAAATACGGCGACATGCATCACGTCAGGCCGAATGCTCTGAGCGATCTCAATCCCAAGCAAATTGATCGGATTATGCAGCGGCGCAAACCGCGAAAGTTCCCGAATCTGTTCCTTGACCCGGTCATCGATGGGAACGGAGTGTTTGAACGATTCTCCGCCATGTACGACGCGGTGTGAGATCATGTTGATTTCGAAGGAAGAGAGTTTGTCAAACACGGATCGAATCGTCGACTCGTACTGATCCCGCTTAATCTGCTGCAGGTAGTCGGATGTGAGGAGCTTCTTGGTTGGCATCTCGTACAGCTTGTATTTTACCGAGGAGCTGCCGCAATTGAGCACGAGCACGTTCTGCTTCTCCTGCAGGCGGAGGTGCTGATAGCTCTCTTCATTTTGCTCCACGATCACTTCCACTAACATGTCGTTTTTCAATCCGGCGGCGTTCGCTTCATCCGTGTCGATGTGGAACTCCAACCGATAATCCTTGTGCACGCGGCACAGGACGTTCTCCAAAATCAACGAGCGGGTTCCTTCCACTTCCACTTTCACGAGCTGTTTGTCCTTTACTCCGAAGCGCTTTGCGTCTTCCAGGGAAAAGTGAATGTGGCGAAAGGCGAGAATCACCCCTTCGTCAATCGCAACCTGCCCCCGCGGCCCCTGGATTGTGATGCCTTCGCTCCCTTTCAGGTCGCCGGAGTCGCGAATCGGCGGATCGACGCCCAACAGGTAGCTGTCCGTACGGGAGATTTCCACCTGTGTCTGCTTGCGGAGCGGACCCAAAATGCGAACGTTGCTGATTTTTCCTTTCGGGCCGATCAGCGTGACCGTTTCCTCCGCCGCAAATTGACCGTACTGTTTCAGTTCGCGCAGTTTGCGCAGTTGATAGCCGGGACCGAACAGCTGCTCCAGATGCTCTTGACTTAGATGAATATGCCGATTGGATACGCCGACAGGTACCTTCATGAAGAATCCACATCCCATCTCAACTATGGTTTTCTTCCTGTTAGGATGGTTGTCCCAGCCGTATTTTATCACGCTTTTTTCGAGGCCCCCGGCGCAGAATGCGTCGAAACACGATCAAGATCATCATGGTGACGATTCCTGTGGTATCGAGCAGTACATCGGTCAGCATGCCGGTGCGGTCAGGCGTGAACGTCTGATGCCACTCATCCAACAGCGCGGTCAACACACTGAGAAATCCGCTCCACGGAAGCGCCGTTGAGTAGGCAGTGAAACGGGCAAGCAAGCGGTAGAACATGAAGGCAAGAACAGCAAACGTGACAAAATGAGTCGCCTTGCGGATAAAAAACTCGATAAGCCCGGCCGCTCCGGAATCTTCGACGCTGATTTCCTTGTGGGCGTACTGAAACGAGACATGCTGCCACTTTTGCTCCAAAAAGTCGGCGTCGACGTAGCGGGAAATCGTCCCGCGCAAGTCCTGTTTGTAATAGGGCTGGGAAGAGGAATAAAACAAGCCGAGCAGCAGTCCCAGCAGTATCACTGTATCCAAAAACAGTCCCAGTCTCTTCATATCTGCGATCTCCTTCACATTCTGACTCGTCTATCATCATATCCCAAAAAGAAAGACGCCAACAGGTTAATTGTTGGCGTCGTTTGCCGAAGAGAAACGGCCAAGCGGGAGGAAGTCGTCATCGGACAAATCGCCGTGACGCGGTGTAGCCGCGGCGGCGTTGTTTCCCTGAAGTTCCTGGCGCTTTTGCTTCTCCCGTTTTTTCCATTCGCGAAGATCCTTGCGGCGCACCCGTTCATTTTCCCACCAGCTTACGATCCGCTGTCTTATCATCGGCAGCGAAAACTCGGACTGATACACTTTCTTCCGTTCGGCCGCCTGGTACATCGCCGGAACCAGAACGGTGACAACGTACCAACCGAGCAGCGCACCTGCCAAAAGTGCAGCGGCAAACGAAGCGTGAAAGTCGATTCCGTCTGCTGCGCCTGCCGCCAACGGCAAGCTGGCTGCGACCAGAGCCGCAAACAGAATAGATACACTGTGGATGCAAGCACCCGTGCCTCGACGCACTCCCTCTAGTATGGACGGCGACGTTTTCTGCGCGCGTACCAGCGAATCCAGATGCACCAGCGTTTGCTGGATGATCAACGCCGCCGCCGCAGCAATGCCGTAAAAACCCAGCACGTTGAGCGGGCGGTCCAGCGCCAAGAGACCAAGCAGGACGGCACCGGCCAGAGTGGGAAGCACGAGCAGCACGGTGGCACCGTCCCGGACCCGCCGCAGCAGGAGCACACTTGCAAGCATGACAGTAACCAGCACCACAGCGGCAACCACAACGCGGGTTCCCACATCTGTCTCATCCGACTCTTCCTTTTCCAGCTTGCGGACCTGATCCGCATTGAGAATGGTGTATCCATCCGGAATCGTCATACTCTTCTGCATGGTCAGCGGCAAATAGTAGTAAAGACTGCTAATTCTACCCGGCTGGGATACAGCGCTGCTCACCTTGAAAACGTATAGTCCGTCTTCCTTTTGATAGGTAGCCGGCGCGGTGCCGATGCGCCAGTCCACCAGATCGACCAGACGCACGGTTCCCTTTGGCGTGCGAATCAAGATGTTTTTCACCTGATCCGGGTGTTCCATCAGTGGTTCCGGATAGCGAACCACAATCGGCACGGTTCGGTCGCTCCAAAATGCGCTTCCGGCCTGCTGCTCACCCAGGTAGCTCTGCAGCTGGCTTTTCACGTCCGCTTCCGATACCTGGTAGCGGGCAAGCATTCCCGGCTTGGGCTTGATTGTTATGTACGTGCGGTCGTCGGTGGCACTGGATTTCTCGTCGGTGATGATCTCCCGCCCATCGTCGTCCCGCCATCTCAGATTGGTAAGGAAGCTGACCATCTGATTGGCAATGTCCCGGGTCGTATTGAGCGATGGTCCTTTGATCGTAAACTCCATGCGGGATCCCCTGTCTTCTCCTACCACGAGGGCAAACGGGTCAGTCCCCGGGATGTCCTGCAACTGTTTGTCCAGCTCCTTTTCCAGATCGGCCCTGCTGCGGGTCCAGTCGTATTTGTCCTTTAAAATGAGCTGGAAGATGAGTTCCTGTTTGGTGGCGACGGTGTAAAGGTCGGCGACTTCCGCCACCTTTCGCAGTTTCTCCTCGGCGGCTTTCGCGGCCTGCACGGCATCATCCACTGTACGATCCTGCAGCATCTTTAGGGAGATGGTCATTTCGTTGGAATTCGTCTTATTGTACGGATCTGCGATGACAAACGAGCTTAAGAGCGCGACGGTTAGCACCGAGATCGTCAGAATCATACCGTACGGCAGATACCCCTGTTCCGTGAGACGCTCCCACCGCTTTACCAAATAGGCGATCATTTTTCCGCGAGGCGATGGCTGCCTGTGCCGCAGCGGTTCCGTCAGCCACATCGCCGCCAGCGTCGGTGCAATGAAGCCGTAAACGAGCAGCAGCGCAAGCGTTCCCCAGCCGATGACCGGCAGTGCTTCATAAAGCGTCGGCTTGTCGGACCCTTTCAGGAAGTCCGTGCAGAGCACGCCTCCGTACAAAATGGAAAACACGACCACAGAGAGAAGCAGCGGCTTGATCAGCTGCTTTGCTTCCCGGTCAAAAGCGGTCAAAGAGTACTCCTCTACCCGCACCATCCGGTTAAACAGGGCGGTTCCTGCCCCAATAAACAAAAGGGCAAACAAAGTGATCGGTCCGAGCGAGGCTAGGTTCAGCGACGTGCCGCTCAACCATAATCCGCCGAGCAGCGCCCCTGTCGCCAGCACGACGGACAACAGGGCAATGACGGCAACTGCGGCGCTTCTCCACCAAACCCCCATCAAAACGGAGGAGACTACGGCAGCAAGACCGACCAGCACCCCCATGTCCCGCAGGGAAAAGGACAAAACAGCCTGCCGATCCGCAAACAGGTCGATGACGTAACGGGTCTGGGCAGCTTCATTCAGTTCCTCGATCGCCTGCATCACATCGGCCCTGACAGAGGGGATCTGTCCCGCTTCCTGGGCAAACACGCGGACGCCGACAGCCGGCTCCCCGCGGTAGACCGGAACCGCTTCCCCTTTGCTTCCGCGCAGATCGCGGATATCGGCCAGTACCTTTAATGCGACATATCCCTTGTCAGAGGCAATAAGCTGCTTGCCCAACTCCTGGGGGCTGGACGCCTGGCTTATCCACTGAAAGCCTGTCTGTTCCTTCCCTTCGCCGACGGTTCCCAGCTGTTCGACGGAGGAATCCCCCTGCAGCTGCCGAATTACGTCTCCTGGCGTCAAGGCATACGCCTGCAGCATGGACGGGCGAAACAGTACTTCCACCTTGTTTTGGACGCCCTCTGTGTCCATCTCTACGCGAGACACGCCCGGAATGTTGATCAGTTTTTCATAGACGGTGTACCTGGCTACGTCTGAAAGCGTCTGCAGATCGGTTCCATGCAAGAATAAATGGCCGATCTCATTGACTTTCAGGTTCTCCTGCTCCACCTGAACGGCGCCTGTGGGCAGCCGTTTCGACAATTCCGCCAATTTTTCCGAGAGGCGATCCTTATAATCGGAGCCGATTGATTCCTGTACGGTTACCGAGACCTGTGCGGAGCCGGTACGGGACGTCGAGGCGAGCTTTTCCACACCGCCCAGCTCGCGAACAGCCTCTTCCACCGGCCGGGTGACGGTTTCATCCACCCGTTCCGGAATCATCCCCGGAACAGAGACGCGGATGGTGTACAAGGGCACGTTTTGATTGGGAAAGGCCTGCACATCCATCTTGACCGCCGCTCCCGCGCCCAAGATAACGAAGAGCAGCGCCAGCAAACAGACGAGAGAACTGCGGAAAGAGCTTACGGTTTTGCTATTCATCCGCCACCTTCACCGCCTCGCCGTCGATCACGTAGGAAAGCCCCGTACGGACAATCTGTTCTCCGGCCTCCAAGCCTTCCACGACTTCGTAATACTGTCCGTAAAGTGCTCCAACCTTCACCGGTTCCTTTTTGAGCGTATTGTTGTCGATTTTCATCACGTAATAGGATTCTTCCGAAATGCCGACACTGGTTACCGGCACCAGCAGCGCATTGGCAGACTTTACCAGATACTGACAGATCACGGTCATCCCGCCCCTCCAGGTGGCGACATCTCCCTGTACGGCCACTTCCACGGGATAGGTTCCTGTCTGCTGATCCATGACGGGAGCCACAAAGTGTACCGTCCCTTCCGCCTGAGTACCGTCGGAAGAGCGCACGGTAACCGGTTTGCCCACCTGCCAGTTTCCGATCTGATCGCTTTCCACCTGCAGTTGCACCAGCCACTGTGTGGTATCGACCAACCGGATGACTTCGCTGCCTGGACCCGTCTGTTCCGATTCCGTCTGCGTGACGGCTGCGACTACACCTGTAAACGGCGCCGTCAACCTGGCGTCTTTCGCCTCCTGCTGTGCCCGCAGCAGTTGAACGGTAGCCTGCTTCACTTCAGCATTGGCCTCCTCCACGTCCAGTCTGTCGGCGCCTTCCAGAAGCTTGCCGTAACGCAGCTCCTGCTCCTGAAGATCCAGTTTCGTCTGTTTTTCCCGCAGTGCCAGTTGATCCAACTCATCCTTGGAGATGGCGCCGTTCTGGTACAGCAATTTTCCTTGCGCGTATTCCTCTGCAGCCTTGTTCGCGGTTTGTCTCGCTTTTTCCACCTGCAGCTTCTGCGTATTCACTTCGTGCTGATCAGCACCCTGCAGAGCTTTGGCACGGCGAATGTTGGCACTGGCGACCTGCCCTTGAGCGGCAGTGACTTCCTGCTGCCAAACGGATGTATCCAAGGAGGCCAACAGGGTGCCTGCCTGGACCACACTTCCTTTTTTCACGTATATCTTGTCAATCTTGCCGGAGCGCCCGAAGGAAAGCGACAGTTCCTTACGGGGCGCAACCACGCCGGAAATCTCCTGTATCAAGCCGTCCTGCTGGTTTTCCACGGTGAACGCACTGACCGATTTTACCTTGATCACGGTTTCTTCCTCTTTTTTCTTCAACTGTTCCACTTCGGCATCCAACTTCTCACAGCCTGTTGCCAGTAAAAGAGCGGCCAACGAGAGTCCGATCCATATTTTCATTCCATCAGCTCCTACGATAAGTCCATAATGATCATAAAAAAAGACAAATTGACAAAATATATTTTATACACAGAACTATCTAAATTTGTACTACTTTTCTTCGACACTCCCCATGCCTCCCCTAAAGGCGACCTTGTGCCGGCAGGGGATCCATTTCGCCTTATACTCCAGCATCGTACGAAAAGTTGCCCATGAAGCATCTGCAATCGATTTTGCCAACTTGTGGTTTCTGATCATGTTTTGCACTTGTAAGTCCTCCAAACTCCGATTACTTCGGACAAAATACAACGTGATAGTTACAGTCAAATGTGATATTTTGATAACTTTTGGCCAATCTTCTTAAAACCGCCATCTATGATTAATTATACCAGGTTCTAAATCGCGAAAGGCTTGTTTGTAACTCACACCGTTATAATGTTCAGAAGAGACGGATATTACCTACTGTTCCCACCCTTCTGCCTTTGATAAGATGTAGGTAAGATCGCTTTGACAGCGCTTTCACACGCGTATCCACATTAATCTTGATTGCGGGAGTGAACTTCATGGCAAAAATCTACACGTCTTATTCGGAAATTGTTGCGGACATCCATGACGGCGCCACCTTGCTCGTCGGCGGGTTTGGTCTGGTGGGGATTCCGGAGAATCTGATCATCGCCCTGCGCGACAAAGGCGTAAAAAACCTGACCGTAGTTTCCAACAACTGCGGTGTCGACGACTGGGGATTGGGGCTTTTGCTCCGCGAAAAGCAGATTAAAAAAATGGTCGCCTCGTACGTAGGTGAAAACAAGGAGTTTGAGCGACAATTCCTCTCGGGAGAGCTGGAAGTCGAACTGAATCCGCAAGGGACGCTGGCGGAGCGAATTCGCGCAGGCGGCGCAGGCATCCCAGCGTTTTACACGCCGGCCGGTGTGGGCACCCCGATTGCCGAAGGGCGCGAAACACGCGTTTTCGACGGCAAGGAGTACCTGCTGGAGCATGGCATCACGGGCGACTTTGCGCTGATCAAGGCGTGGAAGGCGGACAAGATGGGCAACCTTGTCTACCGCAAAACAGCCCGCAACTTCAACCCGATGATGGCCGCTGCCGGCAAGATCACCATTGTGGAAGTGGAGGAAATCGTCGAAACAGGCGAACTGGATCCCGATCACATCCATACGCCCAGCGTGTACGTACAACGTCTGATCCAGGCGCCGAAATTTGAAAAACGCATCGAACGACGTACGGTTCGTTCCTAATTCCATCATTCCATCGCAAGGAGGATCCACACATGTCTCTGACTCGTGAACAAGTCGCAATGCGCGCCGCTCAAGAAATTGAGGACGGCTTTTACGTAAACCTAGGGATCGGCATGCCTACGCTGGTGGCCAACTACATCCCGGAAGGAAAAACCGTCGTGCTCCAGTCGGAAAACGGTCTTTTGGGGATCGGTCCCTATCCGACCGAGGACGAGATCGACCCCGATCTGATCAACGCCGGCAAGGAAACGGTTACGGCCATTCCGGGCGCGGCATATTTCTCCAGCGCCGAGTCGTTTGCCATGATTCGCGGTGGCCACATTGACCTGGCCATCCTCGGGGCCATGGAAGTGTCGGCAGGCGGCGATCTGGCCAACTGGATGATCCCCGGCAAAATGGTAAAAGGCATGGGCGGCGCCATGGATCTGGTGCACGGCGCGAAAAAGATCGTCGTCATCATGGAGCATGTCAACAAGCACGGTGAAACGAAGATCCTGAACGAATGCGCCCTGCCGCTGACCGGCAAACAGGTAGTGAACCGCATCATCACGGACCGGGCGGTATTGGACGTGACGGCGGAAGGACTGGTCCTGGTGGAAGTGGCGGAAGGCTATACCGCCGAGGACATCCAGGCCTGCACGCAGCCGAAGCTGATCGTCTCCCCGGATTTGAAGACGATTTCGGTGTAACTTCAACAGATCAATTTGAAGGGGGGCATTTTTAGCCCCCCTTCAGACTTGAAGACAATGTATCTATATATTAAGGGGCCGTTTTTCCGACTGTCGCTCGGCCCTCCTCCCAGCAAAGAAGTAATAACTGTCCGCTTGCGACGATTCGCGGGGGCAGCGTCAAAAGTGGCGGCGCTACGATGATTTGTCAAGTTGACGCTGCGGATCCCCGCGCCCACCTCGCTTCGCTGGGCAGGTCGTCACAGCTCGCGTACGGCTGGAACAAACGGCCCCTTCTCTCGTTAGCAACAGTTTGTCTACAAACGGAAGGGGGCATTTTTAGCCTCCCTCCATATTGAAATACCATTATTTCCCCTGGATTTTACACGATATTCCCCTATAGAATTTAGGGAGCATATCACTGTGTAATGTCGAAATTTTTAGTGTCTGTTTCTTTGGGGATTGACCACAGGCACCCAAGCAAAATTATGTTTGCTTTTTCGACGAGTGACAGGCACCAAAACCACTCCGGTCCACGCCCTGCAGACACGATTTTTTTGCAGGGCCTATTTATGTTATGTTAGTCTTTGTACCTCGCCCGAAAGGAGACTCATCATGACAGATACAATCGGTTGTCTGGTCATTCACGGCTTTGCCGGCGATATTCGCGACGTGCTGCCGCTCGCCAAGGCGCTGCGTGAGGAAGGCTACCACGTCGAGTGTCCGACGCTGGAGGGACACGGCCTGGGCCGCCGCCATCTGGGCCGAAGCACGCGGCACGACTGGCTGCGTTCCGCCGAAGAAGCCTACAAGCGGCTCTCCATGCGGTCCGATCGCATCGTCGTCATCGGCTTTTCCATGGGCGGGCTGCTTGCGTTTCACATCGCCAGCCGCTATCCGGTCAGCCTGCTTGTCACCCTGAATACCCCCTACTATTACTGGGATTTACGTCAGGCTATCAACTACCTGCAGGAAGACTTCGCCGTCCACTCCCGCCGGTATTTGCGCAGCATGGTGAAAATCCCCGTCCGCAGCATGCTCCAGTTTCGCCGCCTGTTGGCAGAGACGAAACCGGTTCTCGCCCAGGTGTCCTGCCCGTACGTGCTGCTGCAAGCCAAACGGGACGATACGGTTCGATCCATCAGCGCGGAGCAGCTGGCCAAAAGCGTCAAAAGCCTCTCTCCCCGCATCGCTTACTACGACCGCTCCGGCCACATGCTGCTGCACGGCCCCGAAAGAGACGACGTGATTGCCTACGTGCTGGACACCATTCGGGAGCACTGTACTGCCGATTGATCACAGACGCCGCATGGACCATCCGATCGCGATCACCAGCAGGGTCGCGGCCATTCCTCCATACAGCACATCGAGACCGAAGCATCCGTCTATCCAAAAGGCGAAAAGCGGCCCCAATGCGGCACCCAGATCGGTTGCGACGGAATAAAGTGTCATCAGCACGGTGCCGTTTGTCAGTTTCGAGGCCTCGTCTGCGGCCAGCGTGTCCGTGACCGTGGTCAGAATCGTTGCCGTCATCTGGATTCCCAGAAGAAGGCACAACCAGATGGCAAAGGACAACGGGGCATGCAGCAGCCCAAACAGCGCGGATGCCGCAAACAAAAACAAGACAAACATCGTTCTTCGCTCGTAACGGTCCGAGATTTTGCCAAACCAGGGAGCTGCCCAAGGTTCCCAGCCCCAGCGAACCCCCTGTACCAGACTTGCTACGACGGCGGCGCCGAAAGCCATTTCCCCCATGACCGCAAGCGGCTGACCGATCTCGATCAAGCGACTCAACGTGGCGGTAAACATGCCCTGATACACCATGGCGATCAACAGTCCCGTACCCATCGTGAACAGGACACTCCTCCTCTTCCACAAAGCTCTCGGGTCATCGCCCAAAACCCTGTCGATGATCCGTTTCGGAAAGGAGGGACGGATATAGACAAAGACAAGAAGGAACGCGAGCAGGGAGAAAGCCGCCAAAAGAAACGACGCTGTCCGCAAACCGGACCAGGCAGCAAGCATCGCGCCTGCCAGCATTCCGCCCAAACTGCCCAGCCGGTACAAGCCGTTGTACAAGCCCATCAGATGCCCGCGGTTGGTTTCTTCGGATACACCCACGATCAGTGCATAAGCCCCCAATCGCAAAAACGTCCATGACACGCCCCACAGACACCTCATCCCCAGCCACAGCCAAAACCCCTGAAAGCCATAGGACAGAGTAGTCACGAATGCCAGCGCGACAGCGATGATCAATCCTTTGCGGCCACCGGTTTGCTCATACCATTTCCCGACGGGGGGTCCCAGCGGCACCCGTACCAATCGATTCACCGAAAGCAAAATGCCCACTTCCCACAGGGAATGGAGTCCCGCCTCTCTCCAATAGATGGGCAAAACGACGTACAGCATGGAATCACCCAGCATACACAACGCAGTCACAAGGGCAACTGCTATGACTTGTGTCTTTCCGCTCTTTTCCCTCATCGTTTACTCCTTTGCACGATTCGCTTTCTATGCTATACAGTACAAAGAAGACCAAAGCAGATCCAATACATCTTTGTGCCGAACTCATAAGCAATTCTTATGAATGGGGAGAAATTATGAACCTGCACGCCTTGCGTATATTCGTGGAGGTAGCCTCGCGAGGAAGCGTCACCACAGCAGCAGATGCGTTGTCCATCAGCCAGCCGGCTGTCACGGCTCAAATCCGGAAGCTGGAGCAGGAACTGGGAATCAGACTGGTTTACCCGGAAGGACGGGGCATAGCGCTTACCCATGTGGGTCGGTTTTTGTATGAAAAAGCCCGGCGGATCTATGACTGGGAAAAGGAAATCGAATTGCAGCTGGCAGAGATCATGGAGGGCAAACGGGGAAAACTGCGGGTCGCTTCCACCTATCTTCCCTCCCATTATCTGCTGCCCGCGTGGCTTGCTTCCTACAAGCGGCAGTATGAACAGGTTGAGGTGGAAATTCGTACGGGAAACTCTCAGCAATGCATGGAGCGGCTTCTTCAGTACCAGGCCGACCTGGCCGTGATTGCCAATGAGTCGTGGGACGAACGTCCGATTCGGCGTTATCACATTGCGGGTGTGGCATACTGGTTCATCGTTCCCCCCGGGCATCCGTTCGCGGGCCAGGAGGTTTCCCTGGAACAGCTGATGCGTGAGCCCTTTCTGTTAAGAGAGCAAGGAAGCTCCACCCGGGAACGCCTGTATTCGCTCTGCCGGGAACACGGTGTGAGTCCGCCGAGAGTAGGATTGCAATACCACGGACTGATCGAGTCCATTCAATCCGTCCGCGCGGGCTACGGAACCATGCTGGCACCCGAGCCGGCCGTCCGCGAGATGGTAGCCAGAGGAGAAGTCGGGCGCGTCCGCCTGTCCGGCATCGAGATCAAACGTCCCGTCTATCTCTGTACACGGGAAGATGAGAGCGACCAGCGGCCGACCGTCGCCCGGTTTCTCGACATGGTTCTTGGCATGTTTTAAAGTTACAAGACGCACGAAGGCCCTTGCCACAGGAAAGGGCCATTTTCATCATGGAAAGACAATCGTTTTGTTTTCATACACCAGCACCCGGTCCTCCAGATGCCAACCGACGGCACGAGCCAGCACCGTCCGTTCCACCTGGCGGCCCAACTGCTTCAGCGCCTCTACGTCCTCCTGATGACTGACGCGTTGGACGTCCTGTTCGATAATCGGACCGGCATCCAGCTCCTCGGTTACGTAGTGGGCGGTAGCCCCGATCAGCTTTACGCCGCGCCGATACGCCTGCTCGTAGGGCTTCGCTCCCACGAAGGCCGGCAGAAACGAGTGGTGGATATTGATGATCCGGTTCGCGTACGCATGTAAAAAGTCAGGCGACAGAATCTGCATGTAACGCGCCAGCACGATCACGTCCACACCCCGCTCCAGCACGGCCAGCTGCTTTGCCTCGGCCTCTGCTTTCGTCTCCTTCGTGACCGGGATATGGTGGTACGGAATGCCGAATGATTCCACTGTCTCCCGCATGTCGGGATGGTTGCTGATCACCATTTCGATATCGGTATGCAGGGCTCCCGATTTCCACTGCCACAAGAGCTCCAACAGGCAGTGATCCTCCTTGGACACGAAAATGGCCATCTTCTTCCGCTTTTTCGCCTCCACCAGTGACCAATTCATATCGAAGCTCTCCGCTACGGGACGAAACGCCTCCTTGAGCTCCTCGCATCTTTCCTCCAGGTTCACCAGGTCAAACTCAATTCGCATAAAAAAGCGGCCCGTTTCGGGATCCGTCGTATACTGGTCCGACTGAACGATGTTTGCCCCCTGCTGAAACAAGATGTGGGACACGGCGGCGACGATCCCCGCGCGGTCCGGGCAGGATATCAGCATACGGGCGCGATCTTTGTTTTTTTGCCGGTATGCCAGCCATTCTCTCTCTGACAGACGGTGCATGATTTCTCTCCTCCAACTGCAAATAAATAAATTTTCTAGCATTATATCATTCTCATCTAGCTTGTCCCATTTAAAAAATTTTTTTGCTCGCCCAGCTCTTTTTCATTTGTAGTATCATGAACCAAAAGACGGTTATGTTCGTTACCATCGATAGGGATGAGGAAAAGACGAGGTGTGCCTGTCTCATGCAATCAAAAAGCGATGCAGAATTGATGCGGTTGGTTATGCAAAAGCACCGTCCGGCACTGGAAGAACTGTACGACCGATATGGAAAACTGGTGTACTCGTTTGCGATCAAGTCCATGAAAGACGATGGCAAGGCTCGTGTGATCGTGCAGTCCGTCTTCACTCGCCTGTGGACGACGCAGACCGGATTTGACGAAGAAAAAGGAAACTTCGTCAACTGGCTGTTTATGATTACCCGCAACATTACCATCGACCACTTGCGAAAAGAAAAGAGAGACCGCGTGATGACGACGATGAACCCGGAACGCTGGGAGCAAATCCCCGATTCACCGGGCAACCATCCCTACGCCGTGGTATCACGCCGCATGATCCGGGAGCAGATCACGCAAGCCTATCGCCATCTGTCCGAAAGCCAGATTGAGCTCATCCAATCCCTCTACTGGGAAGGCTATTCCCTTCGTGAAATCGCCCGTATGAGGGAAGAGCCCATCGGAACGATCAAAAGCAGACTGCACCAAACCTTGAAAGTCCTACGAAACCACTTAACGCCGGAGATGGAGGAATAATCAGTGGGAAGCAACTGCTGTCCATATGACGATCTCATTGCCGCCTACGTAGTTGGGGAAACCACTCCAGAGGAAACGGAACTTCTGCAAAAACATATCGCCGCGTGCCCATCCTGCCGCAAGGAGGCGGAGTCCTTGAGACAGTCCTGGCAGATGATCCCGTTCCAGCTGGAAGAGGTGGAACCCCCTGCCGACCTGAAAGCTGAGGTCATGCGGGGAATATTTGAAGCGGAGCAATCGAAGGAAAGGCCGGGTGCAACACGCAGTCGGAAAAGCTGGTTTCAACCCTCATACAAGCTGGCAAGCGCTGCCCTGCTTCTCCTGCTGGCCGGCACGCTGTGGCAGAACTTCGAGCTGCGCCAACGACTGAGTCTGGCGGAAGCACAGTCGGCGGTACCGGCCGCTGTCGTTCGCGAATACAGCCTGAAGCCCGCAGACACCGCCGTGGCATCCGCTAAAGGGATGGTCTGGCTCTATGAGCAAGGAGGCCGAAAAACGCTGGTGTTCCGTCTGGAGGGCCTGCCGGCCACACGAGGAACAGAGGCGTACCAGGTGTGGCTCATACGTGACGGGCAGCGCAGCAGCGCCGGTGTTTTCCGTGTCGACTCCAGAGGAAACGGTGTCCTTACCTGCGAATTGTCCGAGCAGACGGCGTCGTTCCAGGCCATCGGCATCACGTTGGAGCCGGATGCCAACGGGGTTCAGCCGCGCGGCAAGCGAATGTTGAAAATGTAAAGAGAGCAACCCTCACTCTTGCCGGCGATTGGCCATGCCGTTCAGCAATATGTCGACGGTCAGGGCGATGTGCTCCTCATCGGAGCGCTGGTTGTATTCCTCCGGGGTAAATACGTATTTGAAAAGGACCAGGCTGAAGATGGAGGAGAAGATCATGCGAAACATCTCTTCCGATGGCAGCGGCCGCAGCTCCCCTGAAGCTATTCTGGCCTCGATCAGCGGGATCGCCATTTTTCTCGTCTCTTGAAAAATGTTCGCCAAGAGCGCCTCCCGAATTTCCTCATGGAAAAACGCTTCCTGCAGGAGGATGCGGGCGTGCTTCCTGTTTGCTTCTACCAGTTCAAGCCGGTTCCGGTACAGTTCCGTCAATATCTGCTCAAACGTCTTGCTCTCCTGCGCGTTCATAATGGCGCGAATGTCCCTTAAGATAAACGGAGCGGCAAATTTAAACAGGACGGGGGCGACCACGGCCAGCAGAATGTCCTTCTTGGACTTGTAATGGCGGAAAATGGTCCCCTCCGCTACACCCGCTTCCTTGGCGATCTCGGCAGTCGAAGTGGCGTGAAAGCCTTTTTCCGCAAACAGCTTGATGGATGCCAGCAGGATGCTGCGCTGTTTTTCCGTCATTTGCTCTTCGTCTTTCAGTTCTTCGACAAACTTCAGCAAGCTCTCTTCAAATGATGGTTTGCTCATATCCCTTGCAAACGCTCCTTTGCCACGTTACTCGATCCTCTTGCGGAAACGCAGGATTGCTACGCTGATAATCAGCACGAAAAAGGAAAGCATCCCCAATGTATCTTTCCAAAGCGCATCGAGACCGACACCCTTGAGGAAAATCCCGCGCAGAATCTCCAGAAAGTACGTTAACGGGACAATCCCGCCTAACCATTGTATCACGACCGGCATCGTATCGCGCGGGAACATGAAACCGGACAAAAGCACGCTGGGAAGGATGAAGGCAAACGCCATCTGCATGGCCTGCAGCTGCGTCTTGGCGATGGTGGAGATAAAGATGCCAAGCGTCAAGGTAGAGATGAGGAACAAAACGGACAGACAGACGAGCAGCCACAGGCTTCCTTTCAACGGAACGCCAAACCAGTACGTCCCCAGCGAAAGCACGACGCAAAACGAAGCGAACCCGATAAACACGTACGGAGTGATTTTGCCGAGCATTAATTCCAGCGGCCGAATCGGTGTAACGATCAGCTGCTCCATCGTTCCCCGCTCTTTTTCCCGCACCAGCGAAAATGCCGTCAGGATCATGGTCACGTTCTGCATGATCAGCCCGATCAAGCCGGGGATGTTAAACACGATGCTCTTCATGTTGGGGTTAAACAACACGCGCGTCCTCAATTCCAGCGGCAGCTCCAGTTCTCCAAGCCCCTGCTTTTCCAGCCTCGTTTCCTGAATGGAAAACGCCTTGCTCTGCACGATCAGTTGCGCGTTGGCCGCAGCGGTGCGGGCGATGTTGGGATCGGACCCGTTGATCAGCATCTGTACGGACACCGGCTGATCATTGTCCCGCTTGTTAGCGTAGTCCGGCGGGATGACGATCGCCACATCAGCTCTTCCGTCGTCGATCATTTGTTCGATTTCCCTATAGCTGTTGGCGTACGAAATGACCTCAAAATACTCCGTATTCACAAAGTTTCGGATCAATTCCCTGCTTTCCGACGTTTGGCTCTGGTCCCACACCGTGGTGGCTATGTGATCGACGTCCGTATTCACCGCATACCCGAACAGAACCAGAAGCAGGATGGGCATGAGCAGCGCGATTCTCAGACTGGGTTTATCCCGTTTCAATTGGATGATTTCCTTTTTTACCACGGACAGATATCGGGAAAGACGGAAGCGCTTCATCGGCTTACCCCCGCTTTCTGACGAGCCTCTTCCTGCTGCACCAACGTAATGAATACATCTTCCAGGTTATGGACACCCAACTCCTCGATCAGTTCTCCGGGTGTGCCTTGGGCCAGCAGGGTTCCGTAGAAAATAAAGCCGATCCAGTCGCACGTCTGCGCCTCATCCATGTAGTGAGTAGTGACCAGCACGGTAATCCCCTCCTTGGCCAGACCGTGAATCACGTCCCAGAAGATTCTCCGCGACACGGGGTCTACTCCGGCAGTCGGTTCGTCCAGAATCAGCAGTTCCGGCCGGTGCAGCAGTGCGCAGGAAAGGGCGAGCCGCTGCTTCCATCCCCCCGACAGCGAACCGGCCAACTGTTTTTCCCGACCGGTAAGCCCTGCCATGTCAATCAACTCCGCTTTTCGCTGTTTCCGTACCTCCCCGCTTATTTCATACACTCCGGCGTAAAAATCGAGGTTTTCCTCCACCGTCAGGTCTTCATAGAGGCTGAATTTTTGCGACATGTAGCCAATCCGCTGTTTGATCGCTTCGCTCTCCGTCATCACGTCATAGCCCAGCACGGTCCCCGAGCCGGAGGTGGGCACCAGGAGTCCGCACAGCATCCGGATGGTCGTCGATTTGCCCGAGCCGTTTGGACCGAGAAAGCCGTAGATGGAGCCTTTCTTGATGGAGAGGGAAAGATTGTTTACAGCGACGCGGTCCTGAAACCGTTTGGTGAGATTTTCGCATTGGATCGCCCAGGTCATTTGCCCTCCCCTCCCTGGCTGAGGAGAACGTCCGCAGGCATGCCCGGTTTCAGTTTATCCAGCCCGTCCTGAATTCGGATGGTGACAGCGAAGACCAGCTTGGTCCGCTCATCCTTGGTCTGTACGTTTTTCGGCGTAAACTCCGCCTTGTCGGAAATGGCAGAGATGACGCCGGTGAAGGTTTCCCCAGGGTAGGCATCCACTTGTATACCGACGCGCTGACCTGTCTTGATGGAGCCCAGCTCTGCTTCAGGAATATAGACCTTCACTTTCAGCTGGTCTTTTTTCATCATGGTGAAAAGCGTTGCCCCCGTTTTGGCTACCTCGCCCTGGGAGACGTTCTTACGCAGGAGAATCCCGTCTTCCGGAGCCAAAATCACCGCTTTTTCCAGCTGCAGCTTTGCCAGATCCCGTTTTGCCATCGCTTGCTGTCGGGCGGCAAGCAAGGCGCGAATTGCGTAATCCGTGCTCCCTTCCTGCAGCAGATCAAGCTCTGCCGAAGCGCTTGCCAGCTGCGCCCTCGCCGTTTCCGTTTGCGCTTTGGCAGCCGTCACGTCTTCCTTCGCGCTCGCAAACTGGGAGCGACTGGCCGCTGCCTGCGCCGTCAGTTGATTCACCTGGGTTTGTGCCACGTTTACCGCTTCCTGCTGCGCTTCGTAATCCTTTTTGGAAATGGCGCCGCGTTCAAAGAGTTGTGCCGCTTCCTTCAGGCGCGATTGCTGGTAGGCGAGTGTCTGCCTCGCGCCGGTCAGCTGCGACTCCGTTTGTGCAAGCTGCTCCTTGGCTCTGTTGAGGTTTGCCTCTGCCTGCTTTTCGCGAGCCTGTGCCAGCTGAATGTTGGCATCCGCCTGCTGCATGGCCGCAATTCCCTTTTTTACCGTCTGGTTTCGGGCACCTGCCTTTGCTTCCTCCAATTTTGCCTCCGCCTGCGCAACAAGCGCCTCTGCCTCGTTTACCCCGATTTGATAAGATCGTTTGTCCAGTTCGGCAAGAACTTGATTCTTATGCAGCACCGCGCCTTCCTCCACATGAACGGATTGGATGGCTCCCCCCACTTCCGCCACGATGGGCAGTTCTTCTGCCTCGATTGTGCCGGACAGCGTCACATCGGTTGGTTGAAAGAACGTGCAGCCCGCCAGGACCGACAGAAGCAAACAGACACTTGCGAGCAGCCTAGATCGATTCAGCATTTTCCATCACCCCAAGGATATAGATAGTGAGTACTCACTCATTTTTCAAGATCATTATACGTTTCTTTTCTGCCTTCTGTAAATCCTTTTCTTGTCAAAAATCAAACCCGTTTGCGTATTCCTTCGTTTACTTGAGGGAAAGGATCTGACAGAAAAAGGAGGAATTGAAAATGAAGAGACGTTTCCTATCCCTGCTGGCATCCAGCCTTCTCGGTGCGATGCTGGCCGTTTCACCTGCAGCCGCAGCGGGTCAGGTGCAATCAGCCGTTACCGTGAAGCTGGACGGAAAACTGCTGTCATTCACGCAGGCACCGCAATTGGAGAACGGCCGACTGCTTGTCCCCTATCGCGCAATAGCGGAAGCGATCGGCGCCGGCGTGCAGTATGAGGCTGCGAGCAAAACCGTCATCGTCACCAAGGGAGACAATACATACCGTCTGCCCATCAACGCGAAGACGGCCACCCTGAACGGCGTGCCCGTGGCACTGGACACTCCCGCCAGACTTGTCAACAACACGACACTTGTGCCGCTCCGTTTTGTGTCGGAGTACCTCGGCATGACGGTTAGCTACGATCAGGCCACCCGAACCGTATCCCTGCAGTCCGCAAGCAAACCGGGTTTTGCCGTCATCTCTCTCTCCCAGGGTGCTGTACTGCACGGTGACAAGGTGACTGTGGGAGTTGCCGTCTTCAACCATGATCTGGCAGACTTTACGACCCATAAAGAGAAAAAGGACGGTCAGGGACATGTCCATCTCTGGCTGGATACCGACCCAACCGATCCGAAGGTGGCTTACAAACTGATTAAGGGAGAACCCGTCGTCTTTGACAACGTAAAACCAGGTTCCCACACCCTGACGGTTCAGCTCGTCGGCAACGATCACAAACCGGTGCAGCCGGAGGTAAAACAAGTGATTGCCTTCACAACCATGGACAGCCATGATGCCGCTGTCCCCGCAGTTACCAGCTACCACGTCGACATTCACAACTTTGCCTTTGCCCCCGGCGAGCTGACCGTCGAAGCCGGCTCCAAAATCATCTTCACCAACAAGGATGACGTCGTCCACACGGTCACGGCTGTTGACGGTTCCTTTCACAGCGGCGCGCTGGAAAAGGGCAAAACCTACGAGATGACGTTTGCCAAACCAGGTGTGTACAAGATTTATTGCAAGCCGCACACCTTCATGACAGGCACGATCACCGTCAAGTAACCCACCCGGCCATCGATCAAGCTGCGCCGGGCGGGACCCATCGACCGCCCCAGCCTTTTTAGGTTTGGGGCGGTTGTTCATGTGTCAGGTCTCCACTCGCTCCACCAGTCGTGTCGCCACCTGATGGTCGATGTGCGTCCCCACGTTTTCTCCTTGGCAAATTCGTCTCATGGAGCCGGGCTGGTCGAAGTTGAATACGTGAAGCGGGAGACGAAAATCCCGCGCCAGGATGATCGCCGACTGATCCATGATGCGCAGGTCGTGCTGGATTACGTCGTCGTAGGAAACGGTTTCGTATCGTCTGGCCGACGGATCTCTTTGCGGATCCCCTGTAAACACCCCGTCCACGCCGTGCTTTGCTGCCAAAATAGCGTCTGCCTCCACCTCAAGCGCTCTCTGTACGGCCGGATAATCGGTCGTCACGTAAGGCTGACCGTTTCCGCCGGCAAAGATCACGACGTATCCTTTTTCCAGATGATGAATGGCGCGAAGGCGAATATACGGTTCTGCCACGGCGTTGATCGGCACGGCTGTCATCACGCGCACTTCTTTGGATGTTTTTGATTTGAGGACCCCCCGCAGCATCAAACTGTTGATCACCGTGGCAAGGGTGCCGATATTGTCCGCCTCCACCCGGTCAATGCCCCAGGCGGTGGCCATATTCCCGCGAAAAATGTTCCCGCCGCCGATGACGATTGCCACTTCGATACCCATCTCCAGCACGGAGAGAATTTCATTGGCGATATGCTCCAACTGCTTGTGACTGAACCCGAATTCACTTTCCCCCGCAACAGCGCCGCCGCTCAGTTTGACGAGAACCCGCTTATACCTCATCCCCGCATCCTCCCTTTTATCACGTTACGTTCCCCTGCGCAGCCACACCAGGTTCATGCAAAAAAAGAACGAAAGCAGCAACGGCTTTCGTTCTTTTCAAAAAACGGCGGGAATCACGCATGTGGTTTTGTTGATCGACTGTACATTCCAACGCTTCACGCCGCTCACCTCTTTGGTCGGTTGTAATCGTCAAATCTACGTTATTTTATTCAATACCGTCAGGAAAGTCAAATCCTTTTCGCTCCCCCGTTTCCTAGCTTGTTGGAAAATTTTTTCCCGTAACATTTTTGGAACTCCATCGTCAGAAAAGCGAATACAGATATACAGAAACGGGGGGCAACATGATGAAATGGAAAGGATTTCTTCTGTTGCTGATTGGCTTTGCGTTGCTCTACGCGGTTCAGTACGGAAACATCGCAACAGGTTCGTATGTCGACGCTGGCAAAACGGAATACATTCACACAAAAGTGGTAAACGGCGAAAACAAGCAGCGCTTTTTCAGCGAAGTCCACAACGGTTCTTCTGTCCGCTGGAACTACGACGTATACACGACTGAAGGCGATCCCATACACTGCACGCTGGAATATGACGCCAATCGGCACGAGTATCAGATCACGATTGACACAAGGGATGACAAATTCGGCCATCCTTCCGTCACCGTGATCAACTGCAAGGGATACAGCTACGAGGAAGATCAACTGACAAGCTGCGACCAGCCGCCCGGAATTGTACCGCTGGAAGGCGAAACGGTTCATCCAAAATGAACAAACAGGCACGCTCCCACAAATGGGCGTGCCTGTATCACGATTGTCGATCGTTATGGCTCGGAACGGAAGCGCCCCTGGTTTAGCTTGCTGTGATTTCGTCCGTACATGAAGTAAATGACGGAACCGATCAGCAGCCAAATGAGGAAGCCGATTTTCGTGCTGGCCGGCAGGCTTATTACCAGATAGCCGCAGAAGATGACGGCCAGGATGGGAATCAGCGGTACCAGCGGAACGCGGAAAGCGCGGCGAAGCTCAGGATTGGTACGGCGCAGAATGACTACCCCGATGGATACGAGAATAAAGGCGAACAGCGTCCCGATATTGGTCAGTTCAGCCAGCTTGCCCAGTGGAACAAGACCGCTGAAAATCGCGGCCAGGGCACCTACGATCCAGGTGCTTTGTCTGGGCACCTGCTTTTTCTCGCTGACGCGGGAAAAGATCCCCGGCAGCAGACCGTCTCGACTCATGGCGTAGAAGAGTCGAGTCTGTCCGTACATCATGACGAGCAGTACAGTCGTGATCCCTGTGATTGCCCCGAGTGAGATGAAACCGGCTACCCAGTCCTGTTGAACATAAGAGAGAGCGAACGCGACCGGATTTTTTACATTCAATTCTGTGTATGGCACAATCCCCGTAAGAACCAGAGAGACTGCAATATACAGAGACGTACAAATCAAGAGAGAGGCAATGATACCGATCGGCATGCTCCGCTGCGGATTGCGCACTTCTTCCGCAGCCGTGGAGACCGCATCAAAGCCGATAAAGGCGAAGAACACCGTTGCGGCGCCCGCAGCTACACCGGAGAATCCAAACGGCATGAACGGCGTCCAGTTTTCCGGTTTGACATAGCCGATACCGACGACAAGAAAGAGCAGAATCACGGTTACTTTGATCAACACCATGAGGTTGTTAAAGCGAGCCGATTCCCGCGTTCCCTGCGTCAGCAGCATGGTGATGACAAAAATGATCAACACGGCAGGCAAGTCAATAAAGGTGCCTTTTTCCGGATTCCAGGCGCTGGTCAGTGCAGTTGGCAAAGAAATGTCAAAGCCGGCCAACAGTCCCTGGGCATAGCCGGACCAACCGCTTGCAACCGCAGCCGATGCCACCCCGTACTCCAGGATCAAATCCCATCCCAAAATCCACGCGACAAGCTCCCCGAACGCAGCATAGCTGTAGGTGTATGCACTTCCGGAAACAGGTACGGTAGAGGCGAACTCCGCATAGCACAACGCCGCAAATACGCATGCCAGTCCGGAAAGAATAAAAGACAGCACCAATGCCGGACCTGCGTGCTCGGCGGCAGCCACTCCGGTCAGAACGAAAACGCCCGTTCCGATGATGGCCCCGATCCCCAACATGGTTAAATCAAATGCGCCCAACGCCTTTCGAAGCGCTCCCTGTTTCCCGGAGGCTTGTTCCAGCAGCTCTGAAATTGGTTTTTTTCTCAACAAACTCATGCAAGCGAACCCCCGGTGTCAAATAGATCTGTTCGTGTTTAGTTTGATAGAAGACAGGCCAAAATATCAAACATGATAGCCATTATACATTGTCATATTTATCAGAACAATATAGTAAAATATAAAAGAATTGATAAAATATTTTTCATTTAAATTTATTTATCAATAAATTAAAGGGCGCAGCCTTTGGTGAAGTAACAAGAAACGATAGCTTGGGGAAGAGTTGAGTTAGACCTGTAAACCTGAAGTATTTTGCAACACAACTCTCCAACCGTCAGGATCTTCGATCGTAATGCCATTCCTTTTCCAATACGGGTTTTCAGGCTCAACAGGGTAATAACCCATCCTGTTTAATCTCTCGACAATTTTGTCTCTAGCTTGTTTGTCAGGGAGATAAAACACAAGTAAATTGTCTTTCGATGGAGGCAAACATGGAACGCCATCTTCCTGTTGGGTAAACTCCAAATGATATTCTACCCCCGGCAAACCAAACATAACACCGTCATATCCATCGTGACCGGTGAATCCTCCGACTTGAGTTAATCCCATTCCGTCACGATAGAATTCGATTATTTTTTCTAACTGGTGGGTGGGACGCGCAATCCTAAATTGCACTACGGGCAGAGATTCCGTCCAATCATTTTGCATATGTATGCCCCCTACAATATTTTGTGAAAATGTGGAGTGCCGTCTGAATGGCGTACTCCGCTTGAGAATTATTTTATGGCAATTCCGCAAATGGAAGCTATTGCTCAAAAGACGTAGGACCACATTCAGTCCGTGGACCGAGGCAAAACAGATACATTGACAAATCCAACGGTTTAAGATGACCAAAAAAAGAAGCAGGATACAACCTTTATGGTTACATCTTGCTTCTTACCATTTTTTACTTAGATCTCTATGGGAATGGCAAACCCACCGGCAAACAGGTAGAGATAGCTCTCCGCCACCTGACGCGACGGCCAAATTTGTTCAATCGCCCGAACGTAAAGGCGGATCTGCCCGGCGTATCTTTCCCTCAGTTCGGCGATGACGCTCGGTGACGGCTCCGCGGCAATCCAGTCCGTCTTAAAGTCGATCAGTATCAGCTTGCCGTCCGCCTCTTCCAGCAGACAGTCGATAACCCCCTGCACGATGATGCGCTCTTCGCTCTGTTCACCGATTTTCTGTTCCACCTCATAGGCCGGGATGGCCATGGTAAACGGCAGCTCCCGGTGAACCGCTTTGGCTCGCTTCATTCTCTGTCCCAGCGGTGAAGCGAAAAACCGGGCGATTTGTGCCGCATCGACAGCCTGCGCCTGCTCCTGTGTCATAAACTGGCGGGCTGCCAGAGAGGCGATTTGCTCCTGCACGTCAGCCTCGTCAAGCGACCGGGTCAGGTCCACGTGCTGCATGACCGTATGCATCATGGTTCCCACTTCCGCACGGGTGAAGCGGTGCGACTTCCGTTCGGCCAGAAAGCGCGGCTTTTGTGTGATGACAGGGAGCTTCATCCTGCTTCCGCCCTTCAGTGCAGCCCGCTGTTTCAGGTCGCTGACGCTCCATTTGGCCGCCACCAGAGAGGTATACGGCTGTGGGTCGCGCCAGTTTAACCGACGTTCCACCAGGTTACGGTATTGCGGGTCTGTCGGGCGGTCCGCGACGGCTTCACGTCTGACCAACCGCTCCCAGACGTCTCGTTCCTCCCTCTGCCGCTCCGCTTCCTTTTGCAGCTCATCCGCCTGGTAAAAGTGAAAGGACCAGCGGGAGTCGTCCAAAACGGTGCGCACGCGAACCGGTTTGGCCTGCGCCATGCGCTTCAACGGGTACTCCCGCAGCGGCGCTGCTAGCGGATGGCGCAAAAGCGAGCGTCCGATCCAGTCCAGATAGCCTTTTGCCTGGGCCAGATCTTCGTCGCTCAACCGATCATCCGCATCCGTTTGATTCCCCCATTGCTCCACGCTTTTGCTCAAATCCCGGGCCGTTCCCACGAGAATCAGCTTCTCCCGGGCCCGTGTCAGCGCCACGTAAAGGACGCGCATCTCTTCCGCCAGCATTTCCCTGCGCAGCTGATGCTTGATCCCGAGCGCAGCCAGGCTGGGGTAGCGGAGGCGCAGCTGTGGATCGACCGCCAGCGGACCGAAGCCGAGATCCTTGTGCAGCAGGAACGAGCTTTTCATATCCAGCGTGTTGAACTGTTTCCCCAATCCGGCAACAAAAACGACGGGGAATTCAAGGCCTTTGCTTTTGTGGATCGTCATGATGCGGACGACATCTTCGTTCTCTCCAATGGTGCGCGCTTCACCCAGGTCGCTGCCCGCCTGCTGCAGCCGGTCCACCAGTCGCAGGAAGCGGAACAGGCCGCGGTACGACGCTGCTTCATATTGCCGCGCACGGTCGTATAAAGCACGGAGATTCGCCTGCCGCTGTTGACCGTTTTCAAAAGCGGCGACGTAGTCCAGATACCCTGTCTCCCGATACACCGAAGCGATCAGCTCGGCCAGGGAACCCTGTCTGGCCTGCGTCCGCCACGCCTCCAAACGACGGTAGAAAATCTGCAGCTTCTGCTGCCACGCTTCCTCGCAGGGCTGCTCGGCCTGATATTGACGCACCGCCTGGTAAAACGGTCCCGCCGGATAGTGAATGCGAATTTGCGCCAGCTGCTCTTCCCGAATGCCGACGATGGGTGAGCGGAGCACGGCCGCGAGCGGAATATCCTGCAGCGGATTGTCGATGAGGCGCAGCAGGGACAGCATGACCTCTACTTCCGTGGCCGCGAAATAGCCATCGTTCTGCTCCGCGTAGACGGGGATGCCAGCCGCACGCAGCTCCTCCATCATCGTCTGCCCCCAGCCGGCCGTAGCCCGGACCAGAATGACGATATCCCGGTAGGAAAGCGGTCGCATGCCTCCCTCCTTTTTATCGAAAACAAGCAGCGGCGCTTCTCCCTCGCCGGGCTGCATCCACCTGCGGATACGACTGGCGATCAGCCGCGCTTCCAGCTGCGCGACGCTTGCTTCCTCGGCCAGCTCCGCTCCGCTTGCGGGCACCCCGTTTTCCTCGCTCTCCGATGGTTCCTCCTCAACGCCTGCCTCAGCAGAACTTCTGTCGATCAAATGAACTTCCGCCTGCAGCCTCTCCGCCTCTGCCTCCGGATAGCTGGCCCGGCCGATCAGCTCAGCAGCGCGGTCGTAGTCGATTTCTCCCACGCCCGGAGACATGATCTGCCGGAACAGGTAGTTTACCGCGTCCACTACTTCCCGCCGGCTGCGGAAGTTGGCCGCCAAATCGATGCGCATGCCTTCTGTCGAATCTTCCGCCGTTTTGCCGTACGTCAGATATTTCTCCATAAAAAGCTTTGGTTCCGCCAGGCGAAAACGGTAAATGCTCTGTTTGACATCTCCCACCATAAAGCGGTTGGAAGCCCCGTTCGTAAGCGCGTCGCGGGACACCATCCGCAATATCGTCTCCTGGACCAGGTTGATATCCTGATACTCGTCCACCAGCACCTCGGCAAACTGTTCCCGCAGCTGGCGTGCAATGGCAGATGGAACAATCGCCCCGTGCTCGTCCCGCTCCGTCAACAGCAGCAGGGCGAGGTGTTCCAGGTCGCTGAAATCGACCAGCGAACGAAAGCGTTTTTCCTGCCGGAAGGCGTCATCGTACTCCGCTACCAGCCGTGCCAGCGTAGCCATGTAGGGAGCAAGCCGCCGCAAGTCAGCCAGATACTGATCAGCAGCCGTGGAAAAGTACTCTTCGCAGATGTCGCTCAATCGCTTTTTCACTTCGTTGCGCAGATCCTGTACCTGCTTTTTCAGCAGATCATCCACATCTTTTACCGGCGGGAGCCTTTGAAACGCAACGTTTTTCACGGCTTCTTCCACCGCCTCCCACCCTGTTTCACAGGCGGCTCGTGCGCGAGAGACGGCAGCCGCTTCCGCTTCCAAAAGCGGCAGATACGCTTGGGGACCCTCCGGCGAGGCAGCAAGGCTGACTGCCCGTTTGGCGCGGGACTCCAGCGCCTGCAATTCAAGCTGAAGGGAACGCAGAACGCTGCTTGTCCAGGCCAGTGAATCCAGCCGCGTGCCTTCCTCCACGGCAAACATCGCCGCTGCTTCTTCCAGCCAACGATTCGGCTCGGGATGACTGCGGGAAAAGTCATACAGGCGCATCAACAGCCCGGCGATCGCCTGATCGTCCTGCCCGTCCAGCAGGATGTCGGCCAAGGCGTGAAAATCAGGATCCTGGGCATACCACTCCTCCAGTTTCCCTTCCAGCACATCCTGCCTCAACAGTTCCGTCTCCGTCTGGTCGGCGATGCGAAAGTCCGGGTCCAGGTCAACCAGATAGTAATACTGGCGAAGCAGTCCCAAACAAAACGAATGAAGAGTGGTGATCGTCGCCCGTTGCAAGAGGGCCAGCTGCCGGCGAAGATGGGCGGAATGCGGCTCCGCCTTCAACGCTTTGCGAAGGGCATCCCCGATGCGGTGTCGCATTTCCGCTGCAGCCGCATTGGTAAAGGTGACGACGAGCAACTGGTCGACGCCGACCGGTTCAGCCGTATCGGTAATTCGCCGGATGATCCGCTCCACCAGGACCGACGTTTTTCCCGAACCGGCAGCAGCTGCCACCAGCACATTTTGTCCCCGCTGGGTAATCGCCTGCCATTGTTCGTCTGTCCATTGATCAGGCTTTGCCTGCGTCATGACCCATCTCCCCTCTCTTGCCGTTCCTGCAGCATGCTCCAGATCTCCGGGTTTTTCCACTTGTTGATGATTCTCGGTTCGTTTCCTTCCATGGCGGCGTCGTACTGACAGACCGGCTTGTAAACGCAGCGGTCGCAGGCGAGAGACGTCCCCTGCGTATAAGGTGCGATTTGAATGTCACCACTCGTCATGCGCAGGGTGATGTCTTTCACCGTCTCGCGTACGTATGTCTGAAGCCACTGGAACTGGTCAGAGGTGGCGACCGATGAGTGTGCCGTAAAGCCGCCGTCCTTTTTCAGCCCGAACGGCAGCAGCTCGGATGAGCCCTGCTCCACCTGGCTGTCCATCATGCGGGCCAGTTCCGGGTCAGCGAGCATCAGCCCTTTCATCCGCAGCTTTTTCGCACGCTCTCTCGCTGCTTCGTCAGGCGTAAGCAGGCGCTTGGCCGTGACGAACGGATCGGCCACCTGGTAGTAGAAGACCCCGCCAACCTCCGCTTTTCTGCCCAACCACGCTTCCGCATTGGTGACGACCACGTCCAGATAGACGAGCAGCTGCAGATTCAGTCCGTTCCAGACGTCGGACAACGCCAGCTGTTTCGGACTGGACTTGTAGTCAATCACGCGCAGATAGGGAACCTCGCCGTCGAGCGATTGATCCACCCGGTCGATCCTCCCGATCAACTGCAGGCGTACGTCGTTGGGCAGCACGAGCGACAGTCCCGGCAGCTCTCCGCCCGGTCCAAACGAAACCTCCAAACCCACAGGGGCAAACCGGCTGCGCTTGGCGTGCTCGCCCAGCACGTAAATCGCCCTGCCTACCGCCCGCTTTAATTTTCCTGTCAAATAGCGATAGCGTGCAGTCCGGGTCAAAATACTGCTGCGCGTGGCGGGAACCAGTTCGTCAACGACTTCGTGGGCCAGCTCCATGCTGTTCGATTCGGTCAGGCGCCCCCATTCCAGGTTCTCCTGGTTCATCTTTTCCACAGCGCGCTTCAGCGAGGCGTGAAACAGCTCCCCCACGTCAAACCGTTCCAGCTTGTACAGCTTCCGTTCCGACAGCTTCAGCCCATGCGAGGAAAAGTGGGAGAACGGACAAGACTGGAACCTCTCCAAACGGGAGACACTCATGCGCAGCTGCTTTCCGTATAGCTCCATACTGGTTTGTCCGGATAGCGGACGCGGCCGGTTGGAATAGGCAAGCCCGGAGAGCAGCCAGCGCTCCCGCCGCCCATCGGCTGAGTTGTGCAGAAACCAGTCGTACACCTCCCACCAGAAGACCGGCAAAGTACCTCCCTTTTTCACCTGGCGAAGCAGTGTCAGGAGATGGCGAAACACCTGATGGGGTCTGCCGAGCAAAAAGGCATCTGCCTGCGGCTCACCGGTCGGTTCGTTGTGGAAGAAGCGATGTTGCACATCCGGAATCACCTCTTTTATGCGCGTGAAAGCAGCGGACGGCAGCAGCGCCTTCCCTTCCTCGTCTGCGAGCGCGCAACTCAGGTACAACCGCTCGGATGGGCGGGTCATCGCCTGATACAGCAGATACTGTTCGGCCATGAGACGCTGCTTGGCGGTCGGAGCCAGCTCAAGCCCCAGCTCAGCCAGGCGTTCCCGTTCCGCCTCGTCCAATATGCCGTCTTCCTTGGGGCGAAGCGGAATCACCCCGTCGTTTACCCCCAGGATAAACAAGGCTTTCACATCCGGTTGTCGCGAACGCTCCATGGACCCGACCAGCACCTGGTCAAGCGCCGGCGGAACAAGTCCCAGCTGGATGCTTTCCAGGCCGCTTTCAAGAATGCGGGCGAAAGTAGGAATGTCCATCGTCTCATCGCCCATCACTTCCACGATCTGGTCAAACAGCTCCATCAATCCGTTCCACACCTGGCTGTGTTCACGAGCCGCCTCCAAATCGCCCAGTTCTTCCGCCACCTGCTGCCATACTTCCAGCTTCTGCGCCGCGTTTACCTCGGCGACAAATTGATAGAGCGCAGCAGTCATTTCCCTCACGTTTTGTTCCGACGCTTTCCTGATCGACTCCCCAAAGGCCAGCAACGGACGGGCATAACGCCGCCTGATATCGTCGATGCGGGAAAAGTCTCCCTCCGCTTGCCCGTGAAATTCCCATGCCGCTTCGTCCGCCCAGTGGGAACCGTAAACGCCGTAAGCCAGCACGTAGTTTTCCAGGAGGTCTACTTCGTGACGGGACGTGTACGTATCAACTTCCTCCGGTACGATCAGGTCCGTTTTCAGACAGCGAAATACTGCTTCGTACCGCCAGTTCGTCGCAACCGCATCCAGAGCGGAGCGGACCAATTCGATGAGAGGATGGTGCAATACCGTCCGCTTCTGATCCAGAAAGAAGGGAATTCCGTAATCGGTGAACACATTGGCGATCTCATCCGCATACGTTCCGATCTCACGAAGCAGAATCGCCATGTCTCTCCAGCGGTAGCCTTCTTCCCGGGCCAGGGTCAGGATCTGCAGCGCGACCGCCTCTACTTCGGCTCGCCGGTTTGCTGCCGTAAAGAGGACCACCTCGTCAGTGCGAGCAGGGGCCGGCGGATCGCCTGGGTCGCCCCATTGAAAATAATGCGATTCAATCTGCCCAAGCCATGGACTGTCGGCAAACCGGCGAGGTTCATCCAGGAGAATCGGTTTATCCACTTCCACCCCTGTTTCCCGTGCCATCGTCAACAGTGCCTGATAGGTTTTCTGCGTCGGGTAGAAAAGGTTGAGCTCATCCGGCGAAGAGTTCCGCTCCTGCGGGTCGAGGCAGAGCCCGATCGTCAACCGTTTGGCGTGAACCATCAGCTGTTCGATGATGCGGTACTCCTGATTGGTAAAGCCGCTAAAGCCGTCCATATAGATTTCCGCCTGGCGGATGTAGGCCGACTGTCCGATCATGACCGCCACTCTGGTCAACATGTCGTCCACGTCGTAGTACGTATCCGTGAGATACCCCTCGTAGGCGTTCATGATCAGGTGAAGGTCGTGAATCTTTTGGTTGAGTGCGGCGCTGCCCCAATCCAGGTTTTCCAGGTGGGTAAAGGTGATCCCGTACGATTTGCATTCGCTGATCATCCGCCCCAGCTGTGCGGCAAAACCGGGCTGCACAGCGCTGCGGTGAAACGCCTGCAGCTCGCCCTTGTGCCGTTCCAGCAGCATGCGCAGCACCATGTGCTTGCCCCGTTCATCCACCGGCAGAAGCGTCAGACCGCCCAGCTCCTGCAGCAGTCGGTAGGCCAGACGGCCAAAGCTGAGCACTTGTGTTCCGATCACACCCCCCAATCCGGGCAGAGTGGCCAATGCGTATTCCGCCTGAAACGTGGCCTGTTCGGGAACCAGAAAGATAAACGGCGTCCCTGCCGGGTCTGCCGACAGACGTTTCCGCATCTGTTCCAGCATGTAGCTCGTCTTCCCTGTCCCCGCTCGTCCAAGGACAAATTGGACCGCCATCGGTCTTCCCCCTTTCTATTCCATTTCCAGTTGGATTCGGCTGCCCGCTCCCAAAGGCTCAGCGGGCGTCACGACCAGTCGACGCGGCATTCGCACGCGCATCTCCGGCACGTGGCTGATGACACCGATGGTGAAGTCGCTCATGCGCAGGCGTTCCAGCGCATCCAGCACCACCTCAAGCAAGTCGGGGTCGAGTGTCCCGAAGCCTTCGTCCAGGAAAAAGAACTCCAACCGTCCGCCGCGCATCTGAATCTCCACCGACAAGGCGAGTGCCAGCGAAAGCGAGGTCAAAAACGTCTCTCCTCCGGACAAGGTGCCGACCGGGCGCCGCATTCCGCCTGCTCCCTCGTCGCGCAGCACAAATTCTCCTTCGTCCCCGATCTCCAAAGCGTACCGGTTCTTGGTCATCCGCCTCAGGTGATAGGAGGCGTCACGGGCAATGGAGGCCAGCTTTTCCTCCGCGATAAACTGGACAAAGGCCTTTCCTTCAAACAGTTTCTTCAACTCTTCGAGGCGGCTCTGTTCATCCGATTGTTCCGCCAGTCTTTCCTGAAGCTGCTGCCATTTTTCATGATTGCTTTCAATTCGGGTAAGTGTCTGTCTGGCGACGGCCACCTGGTCTTTGACGACCTGGAAGGTCTGCTCCAGCTCATCCCACGTCTGCATGGCTGCGCTCCACTGCTCTTCGCTGACAAATCTTCCAGCCAACGCCTGGGACAGTCGCTGCTCGTCGTAACGGGCTTGCTTCAGAGCCTCTTCGTACTCCGTCACCTGTTTCCTGTAGGCGGGGAGACGATCCCTCTCGCCGTACAGCTGATCGATTCGTTCAGCCGATCCGATGCCGCTCTGCATCATCGCTTCCTGCAGCGCCGCCTCCGCATCTGCCCGCTGGCGCGTCAATCCGGCGTATGCCTCGGAGTTTTTCACCAGGTCTTCCTGCACCTGCTGCCGCACCGCCAAAGTCTGCTTGCGCTCTTCCTCCGCTTCCTGTACCGCCGCGCGCAGCTTGGCCAGCGCCTCCTCCACTGCGATCATCCGCTGATTCGCAGGTTCACCGCCCGTACGCTCCAGCCACAAGCGGTACCTCTGCTCAAAGAGACGCTTCTTTTCTTCCTTCCGCTCGCGCAAAGTCTCCTGCCTCAGCAACAGCTCCGTGCGCTTCGCTTTGGCCGCTTCCCAGCCGGCAAGAAACTGCTTTTTCCGCGCTTCCCGCTCCGCTCTCGCATGCTGCAGCTGCTCCAGCTTTCGGTCCAATTCCCCGATCGCTTCGTAGCGGGCCTCGATCTCGTCGACCCGCAGTTCGCCCCGCAATTTGTGCAGCGCTTCCTCTGCAAGTTTCGTCTGTTCCTGCGCGGTTTTCAGTCGAACGTTCAGCTCGGTCAGCTTCTCCTCCCGCTGCTCCAGCAGGATGGCCTGGCGCTCGTACAGGCTTTTCTGCTCGATCTCCCGCTCCCGCAGCTGACTGCACTGCTGCTGCAGCTGCTCCAGAGCGGCTTTCGCCCGTTCACGCTCTTCCAGCTGCATCCGCAGGTGCCCGTCCGCCCGCTGATACGCCTCCAGCAGCTGCCCGATCTCGGCGGCCTCCCAGTCTGAGCCGAGATTCCCGCACTCCTGGCGAATCTCTTCCACTCGGCGGTGAATCGCCTCCCGTTCTTCTTCGAGGACGTTTTTCCGCTGGACAAGGGCTGCCTGCTCCAGTTTTGCGGCCTGCAGCAGCTCTAAAGCAGCCTGCACCTGTCGTTCGGCAGCCTGCAGCGCTTCTTCGGCCGCCTTTGCCTCCTTGCGCAGCTGTTCCCCTGCTTTTTCATGCTCGCTGTCACTGTCGGAAGCAGCAGTCTGACGGGGATGATGGGTGGAGCCGCATACCGGACACTCTTCACCGTCCACCAGCGTGCCGCGCAGGACGCGGGCCATATTGGCCTGCTGCCAGTCGTTCCACGCGTGCCGCACCGCTTCCAAAGCCAGCCGTTGTTCATCCCGCTTGGCTTCCTCCGCTTTCCACGCGGTCTCCAGGCTGGCTGTTCTGGCCTCGGCCTGCTGCCACTCCCGCTCCCACTGCATCCACTTTTCCTGCCGGATTGTCTCCAGAGCAAGCTGCTCCCGCCATTCCTTTCCGAGCTGTTTCACCTGCGCCAGCGTTTCCCGCCTTTTCTCCACATCCGCTTCCGACAAAAGCGGCTTCGTTTCATACTCCGCCAGCTTTTGTTTTGCTTGCTCATGCGCCTGCGCACTTTCCTGCCAAACGATTTTGAGCCGCTCCGCTTCCGCTAAAAGGGCCTGCCGCTCCTTTAGTACCTGCGAGAGTTCCTGTTCCAGCTCCAGCTGTTTCGCCTGTTCACGCTCCCAGTTTCGCTTCGCCTCCCTCGCTTCCGCGATCTGCCTGCGCATTTCCGGCGTTACCGTCGCAGCCTGCATTTGCTCCGACAGCAGGGTGGACTCCCGCTCCAACACCTCCAACTGCTCCTCGTCCTGCTTCAGCCGTTTGGTGACCTGCTCCTGCTCGCCGGCGACAGAGAGGAGCTCCTGTTGGACTGCGGACAATTCCGCTTTGAGCGCCTCCAGTTCCTTCTCCCACTCGATCGCCTGAACCAGCCCGCTCTTTTGTTCAATCAGCAGCGGCTCGTCCATTCGCAGCTGCGCCTGACGCTCTTGGTAAGACTGCTCTGCTGCCTCATGCGCTGCTGCCGCCGATTCCTGCTTCTCCCGCTGCTGCTTCAGTACTTCCGCAGTGGCGCTCCACTCCGCGTCGATTTGCTGCCATTTTTGCTTCAGGGGCCAGAGAACAAGACTGGCTTCCAGCTCCCGGATCCGTTCGGAGAGTTCAGCCATCTCCTCTTGGCGGGCAGCAAGCAGGCTGATCCGCTCTTGAACGGCTGCATGTTCTTTCTGCCACAGGTAGACCTGCTTCATTTCCTCCATCTGCTGCTGCAGCGCCTGCTTTTGCTGACTGTACGCCTGCTCCTGCCCGATGGCGGACTCCAGCGCGCTTCTTGCTTCGAGCAGCGCTTGTGGCCCTACGTCTCCCAACGCCGCCAATTCCAGCTGGAGGCGGTGCATCTCCGCTTTTACCTGTTCAAGGGCTGCGCGTACCCG
Source organism: Brevibacillus soli (assembly GCF_044759095.2). NCBI lineage: Bacteria > Bacillati > Bacillota > Bacilli > Caryophanales > Paenibacillaceae > Brevibacillus > Brevibacillus soli. The sequence goes on along the minus strand of NZ_JBIYSM020000018.1, from coordinate 22,743 downwards.
CTCGTTCAGTTTTTCGCCATAGATATGTAATCCGAACATCCTCTGCAGCATTTCGTTCCGCTCGCTGCCCTTCAGAGTCAGGAATCGGGAGAACTGCCCCTGCGGCAGAACCACCGCCCGGGTAAAGTCCTGCAGGGTCAGGCCAATCAGCGACTCGATCGCCGCCGTGGCTCCGCTTGCCTTTGATTCCAGCACGACATCCGCTTCTCCGGGCGCTCTGCCGCATTGAATGAGACGAACCTCAGGCTGGCGGCGGTTGCCTTTTTTGTCGATGCCAAACTCCCGCTCGATCGTGTATCGGCGGCGCTCCTCCGCCCGGCCGATTTCAAAAGTGAACGAAACGAAAACACGCTGTTCCAGCTGGTTGAGCACGTCTTTCGGATGCGTTCCTCCGCCCAGGCGCACCACCTGCCCGTACAGCGCCAGCGTAATGGCGTCCAGGATGGTGGACTTTCCGCTGCCGGTAGGACCAAAAATGCCGAACAGTCCCGCTTCACAGAGCGTCTCGAAGTCAACCTCCTGCATCTCCCGGTAGCTGTGCAAACCGGCCAGTTTCAAGCGTATCGGCCTCATTCCAGGTCACCTCTCCCTTCCTCATCCACCAGCAGCCGCTCGAACAGCGCCACGACGCGTTCGTCAGGCTGTGTGCCGCGCTTCCGTTCGTAAAAGCGCCGGAACAGCTGTTCCGGCTGCAGTTCCGACAAATCCTTGCGCTCGCCAGCCGCCTCTTCCTCCCGCTCCTCGCGCACCAGGACACGCTGGATTTTGACAAAATCGTCACTCAGCTTGCGCAAGCGTTGAAATTCGGCCGGGTCAATCACGTCTGACACATGCAGCTCCAGCTCGATCCATGCTCCGGCATCCCTGCCCTCATCCAGCCACCGCTCCACCTGGGCGATGCCTTCCGTGGCCTTCCAACGGGCCAGCGGTTTCCCGCTCTGCAGGTAAACGATCTCTTCCTGTACAGGATGTCCCGGCACAATCTCCAGGACGACCACCGCCTTGCTCTGTCCCGCTTCCGAGAAGCTGTACGACAAGGGAGAGCCGCTGTAGCGAATGAGCGGCTTCTCACCCAATTTCTGCAGGCGGTGCAGGTGTCCGAGCGCTACGTAGTGCGCTTTTTCCGGGAAAGCAGACGGGGATACGGTCAATGCTCCGCCGATCTGAATGGGACGCTCTGAATCGGTCTCCTTTCCCCCCATGACAAACAGGTGGCTGGTTACCAGATTCACGGTATCGTCGCGAAACTTTTCGGAAAGCTCGGCAAAGAGCATTGCAATCCGCTCGGAAAACGCCTGCTGCATCTGCTCCTGGGTAAAGCTCTCGCTGATCAGCTCCTTTAAGCGCGATTCCGAAGGGTACGGCAATGCCAACACGACGGCGTGATGCTCCACGCCAGGGATGGCGATCTCAAACCATGACGGTCCGGCCGCCACGATACGCACCTGCTCCCCGTCAACATCCGAGCTGCTGATTTGCGGCGCTTCCTTCGGCAATCCCAGCAGCACAATACCGTGCTTGTATGCCAGCGGCGCCGCCGCCCGAACGCGCTCCGGCTGGTCGTGATTCCCGGCAATCACGACGACCCCACGCTTTCCTCCTGCCGCCAACCGCTCCAACGCCTCGTAGAACAGTTCCTCCGCCCAGGCAGGCGGGTTGACCGAGTCGTACACGTCCCCTGCGATCAGGACCAGGTCAATCTTCCGTTCGTCGGCAATCCGGCACAACTCGTCCACAAACGCCGCCTGCTCGCTCCGGCGGTCCCGCCCCTCCAGCTGCCTGCCGAAATGCCAGTCGGCTGTATGTAAAATACGCATCCTTCCACCATCCATCGATCATTTGTTTGCCTTATTATTGTAGCAGAAGACAGTGCCGGCAGCCGATGAAAAATGTGCCGGATGTAAGAAAACCCACCCGGCATTCGCTATTCTCACCCCACTCGGCGGTAGCTATCGCTAAGCCGAGTGGGGTCCCTTTTTTCGCCGGGCGGGGCCCCGAACACTTTTCTAGCAAATTCTTATACACCAAAAAAGCCGCAACCGGAACAACCCGGAAGCGGCTTTTATTTTCGCAGTTTCAAAGAATGCGGTGTCTTCAGCGACTGCACGCACATGTAGCACATGACACCGAACAGACAGGTAATCACAGCGGAGTGAAGCAAGGTCGCATAGAGATGGAGTTTGAAGTGAACCACCAGCCCGCCGCTCAGTACCTGAACGGTTACCAAACCAAAGGCAAGAATGCTGGCTTTGTAGAGATCACGACGTCCCTGTTTAAAATGGCGCACGGCATACAGCATTGCCGCAAGCAGCAGGAAAAACAGCAGCGCCGCTCCCACCCGATGGATAAACTGAATGCCGGCCTGACCGGCGAGATCGGGAATGAGCTTGCCCTGACACAGCGGCCAGTCTGTACATCCCATACTGGAACCCGTGTGCCGTACGTACGCTCCCAGGTAAACGACCCCGTAAGCGTAGGCCGTCACCGCCCAGATGTAGTTGCGAAAGCGGACAGAGACCGGCGCCTGCACGAGGCTCTCCATCCTTTCGCGCTGCAGGACAAAGATCGTCAGCAGCAGCACCCCCGTAAACGCCAGCAGCGAGAATCCGAAATGAAGCGCCAGTACAGGAGAGGACTGGGGCCAAATAACCGCCGACGCTCCCAAGAGCGATTCCAGCACAATGAAGAAAAGGCCGAAGATCGCCAGGCCGCGCACTTCCCGGTTTCCTCTGTAACGGCGCCATGCCCACACGGAGAAAACGATGACGACAATCCCCGCAATTCCCGTAACCACCCGGTGCAGATATTCAATTATGGACTCCAGCGTGTACTCCGGCACCCATTTTCCGTTGCACAGCGGCCAGTCGTTTCCGCATCCCAAGGCCGACTCGGTCTTGGTGACGAGGGATCCGGCAATCATCACCAGGAACATCACGACAGTGGCCGTTATGGCGAGCCATTTCAGCATTTTATCCATGTGTAAAAACACCTAGCTTACGAAAGTATTTGCTCCCTACTCAAAATACAGAAACATCCCTTGCGATGCAAGAGATGTTCATTGGCAAATGTGAGCGTTGCGTGTCAAATGTTTTCTACAAGCGTGCTCACAACGACGGCGGCACAGAAAATGGTCAGGTAGAGAATCGAATAGCCAAACATCTTTTTCGCCCAGGCGATGTCATCATCGGTGTGAAAACCCTGATAAAGCAACACCAGATAAATCAGTCCCGTCACGGCAGCTACTGCCAGGTAGATGTATCCTACGTTCCCATGGAAAAAAAGCAGCAGGGACGCCGGGAGCAGCACAGCACCCCACAGGAACATCTGCCGTTTTGTTTCAGCAAAGCCTTTTACGACAGGCAGCATGGGCAGGTTGCCAGCCCGGTAATCCTCCACTTTCAGCATGGCCAGCGCCAGGAAGTGGGGCGGCTGCCAGAGGAACAGGATCAAAAAGAGAAGCCATGCGCTCATGTCCATGTTGTTCGTGACAGCCACCCAGCCGATCACGGGGGGCGCCGCTCCGGAGATACCGCCAATCACCGTGTTCAGGGAGGTGACCCGCTTCATTGGCGTGTAGATCAAGACGTAAAAGATATGCCCGATCAAGCCCCATACGGCAGCAAGCGGGTTGGCAAACACAGCGAGAACGACCAAACCTGCCAACAGCAGGGTAATCCCGAACAACAGGGCATTGCGGGGATGAATGCGTCCCGCCGCAATCCCGCGGTTCTTTGTACGCTTCATTTTCTGGTCCAGCTCGCGGTCGTAGTAGTTGTTCAACGCAGCACCAGAGGCGATCACCAGGGCGGTGCCGAGCATCGTCCACAACGCCAGTGCCCAATCAGGGGAGCCCGAGGAGGCCAGCCAAAACCCTGTAAACGTGGTCATCAAATTGGATATGGTAATGCCAGGCTTGGTCAAGTGCAGATAGTCGCTCCACGTAGCCGGTTGTGTCGATTGAGCCTGCATGGCGGAATCGGTCTCCAGCGATTCCTGCAGCGTAACTTGCTGATCCACGGATTACCCTCCTGTCCGATCATTTTTCCCTACACACATACTTACCACTTCGGGGTTGAAGTGGTAAGCGGCCGATTCTCTCTATCTTCCATATAAACAATCGCCAATATTCGTGAACTAGCTATCATTGTAGCGAATTGGCGCAAGTGAAGTCAACCAATACACTGCTGCTAAAAAGTGCTTGCGGCAGACACAGCTACTCATACTTTATCAGATGATCAGGCTGTATTACGCTGTGAATCGTGACGATTTTTCAACACATCTGAAAACCCAGCCGACCACTTACCAGCCGAAAATCACGTCGAGCACCGGCGCAGTGGAACCCCCGGGGTAAATGACGTACAGCAGTGTGTACACAGTGACACCGGTGATGGCGGAACCGAACCAGACGATGGACGTCCACGGACCGATTCGCTTGTGCTTGGCGAATTGCTTCTTGTAGCCGTAATACAGCGTAACCAGGCCCATCACCCCGCCTACCGTTGCAAGAACGATGTGGAACAGGAGGAAGATCTGATAAAAGACGCGCACATTGTCCGGACCGCCAAACAGCGTATTGCCGACGAACAGGGTCCGCGACAAATACGTAAGGAAAAACACCGTGGCAAAAACAGCGGCCCACTTCATTACTCTCATGTGGGTCTCCACTTTTCTCTGGCTGATGTAATACCAGCCGAACGCCACCAGAATACCGCTCATGGCAATAAACGACGTACTAATTGTAGGCAAAATGATTGACATTCTATCACACCTCAATCTCCATCACAAATTCTCTACGCCTGTTTCAGGCTCTGTTTTTACTGTCCGCCATGGCCGGCGCCAGCACCCCCGCTTGCGGAAGCTCCGGCTGCTGATCCATCGGCAAGTCGGTTTGTCTTTCATTCTGGTACCAGTGGTAAAAGACGTAAGCCAAAATGGAACCGTACACAAACTCTTGGATCAGCTTCATCAGGATACCGCCCAGGCGCTGATCGACAAGAGCCGTGTGTCCGGCCAACACTTCCGGCACTTGGCTGTAGGTGCTGTACAACAGGTCGTTGGCAAAGATAATGAGAGCGCATGCCGGAGTAATCAGCACCCCGTTGGCGAAGATGTAGGCAACCTTGCGCAAACCGGCCAGCTGTCCCACCTCCGAAATCGGGCTGACGATCGGCCACCACATCATAAAGGCGGCGATGATCAAAACCATGTGGTAAACGGACATCCAAACGTGGTTCTCGGCAGCCGCATCAAAGATAAACGGGATATGATAGAACGAGAACAGCGCGTTGAACGTCAACGCAGCGATTACCGGCTGTGTAAAGGCCCGCAGCAGTTTTTTCATGAAAACGGGACGGAATACGAAGTGCAGGAACCACTCCGGCAGCCCGATCAGGATCATCGGGGGCACGATGAAATACAGCAGAGACTGCTGAAACATGTGAGCACTAAACAGGTATTCGTGTCCATAATAGTTGATCGGACTGCCCTGAGCCGCGTAGAAGAAAACCAACGCCAGCACAAACACGGCTTTCTGTTTGCCGCTCACGGGAGCTGCATTGGCAAATCGCGAACGCCACGGACCGGTAAGAAGAAAGTACAAAACAGCCAGGAGCAGCGTAAAGAGCAGCACATCCGGGCTCCACATGTCAAAAAACGAATTGAACCCCGTATCGACCGGGCTGTGATGGTTGTGATGTTGATGCATGAGATTCATTTCCTCCTTTCGCAGTTTGAAAGGGCGTCTACCTATACCATCTCCATTATACAAGCGGTTTCATACAATCTCCTAATGCAAAAACTAACAAACTGTGACAAACCAAAAAACACCATCACCCAAGCTGCGGTGATGGCGGATTCTCAGCTCCATTCGCGGTTTTCAGCAAAATGACATGCACCTTGCCCGGACCGTGCACACCAAAGGCCAAATCCATTTCGATGTCACCGGTTCGGCTCGGTCCTGTAATAAAATTGATACAAGCGGGCACATCCTCTTTCTCTTTCATTCGCTGCTGAACATAGGCGGCTCCCTCCGTCAATCGGGGAAGGATGCTGCTCTCCTGCAGAATCACTACATATACAGGGGGAAGCAGGCTGACCAATCGCCCTCTGCCACCGCCGTTAAACAACACAACCGTTCCTGTCTCCGACAGCCCTGCATCGGCAAAGGTGATCCCGATGTCCGCTCTTGCTGCAAAAGAACGCAGGTCCGCTTCATCGCCCGCTACCTGCCAGGCCCGGTGCTCCACCTGCTGTTCCGTCAGCAATTTTGGCACATGCAAGTCAAAGAGCCGCGGATCATCCCAATAAACGGCTGACTTGACTTGAAATTGATGCAGCATGCTGCCAAACACGTCGGGAAACATATCGGCCGGGACTCGGTCCACTTCCGTTCTCAATTCTTTCAGAGATGCGATAAACTGCTGAATCAATTCTTCCTGATCAAGCCCCTGATGAAGCCGTTCATACGGCTTTTGTTCCCAGGCGGGCGGCTTGATCCCAAAACGGCGAGGACGTCCCAGCTTGCTTGCAATCTGATTGAGAAAATCCTCCTGCTGCAACGCACTCCTCATGGTGTTTTCCGCTCCTCTCTTTCCTTCCACCATTCACGAAACGACTGCTTCGCCGGCTGCGGCAAATCTCTAACCTCCGTCCAACCTTCCAACGGCCCAGGACCGCTCGAGATAAAACCGTCTTTGGCGAACAGCCCCGTCCCTTGATGAGCCATTTTTACGGCTGTTTGGTAGGCGGCCGGATGGCTGGTCAAAAATCCGAATCCTTTAAACGCCAGCTTTTCCGCCCAAGAAGCATGTCCTTGCTCCACTTCATCCTTCCGGTGTTCAATCAACAGGTCATGAAGTGGGATTTTTACCGGGCAGACCTCGGTGCATGCCCCACACAAGCTGGAGGCATAGGGCAGCTCTCTCCACTCCTCATACCCTTCCAGCAAAGGGGTAAGCACAGCGCCAATCGGACCGCTGTAGACGCCGCCATACGCATGGCCGCCAATGTGGCGATACACCGGGCACACATTCAGACAGGCCCCGCAGCGAATGCATTTCAGCACTTCCTGATAAGCGGTGCCAAGAATGTCTGAGCGTCCGTTATCGAGTATGATCAAATGAAACTCCTCCGGTCCGTCCAGATCCTCGGCACGACGCGGACCGTTAATCGCTGTCATGTAAACGCTCAGCTTTTGTCCGGTTGCGCTCCGGGTCAGCATGGAAACGATGATATCCAGCTCCGTCCACGTAGGAACTATGCGCTCCAGTCCCATAATCGCGATATGGACTTTCGGGAGCGTCGTGGTTAAACGCGCATTGCCCTCATTGCTGATCAACACGACCGACCCTGTATCCGCTACGGCAAAATTACAGCCGGAAATACCGATATCCGCTTCCAAAAACTCCTTGCGAAGCTGTTCGCGGGCGAACTGGCACAATTCCGTCGTATCATCTGACAGCTCTCGCTTGGCAACCTCTGAAAACAGTTGTGCGACCTGCGCTCTGGACTTGTGAATCGCAGGTGCAATCAGATGGGAGGGGGTTTCACCGGCAAGCTGAATAATGTACTCGCCAAGATCCGATTCGACGACACGGAATCCCGACTCTTCCAAGTGTTTGTTCAAGTGAATTTCTTCCGAGACCATTGACTTCGATTTAATCAGGGACTTTGCGTTTTTTGCTTTCGCCACCTGCTTGACATAATCGACGGCATCCGCCGCCTCGGCGGCAAAGTAAACGTGCCCGCCATTGTTGCGAACATTTTCTGCCAGCTGCTCCAGATAGCTGTCCAGATATTCAATCGTATGCATGCGGATGGAAGAAGCCAGCTCACGCCATTCCTCGATGTTCCCGAGCGCGTCGGCAGCCTGCATCCGCCCGGAACGAAGACGGTCTTGCGTGAACGGGACGGCCCTCTTCATCTGTTCATCGTGAAGCGCTTTTTCCACCCGATCAGAAAACGCAGTTGACGGCGCGCTCATGATTTCCCTCCCTTCGCCAGAACCTCAGCGACGTGCATCACTTGAATTTCCTTGCCCATTCGGCGCATACGTCCGGCAATATTCATCAAACAGCCCATATCGGATCCAAGCAGGAGATTTGCTCCGGTCGATTCGATATGCCCTACCTTCTCATCCACCATCGCCTGGGATATTTCGCTCATCTTGACCGCAAAGGTTCCGCCAAATCCACAACAGTCCTGCGCATATGGCAGTTCCTGCAGCTCCAGCCCTTCAATCTGGGAAATCAGCTTGGTCGGCTCTTCTTTGATTCCCAGTCCTCTCCTCATGTGACAGGAATGGTGATACGTACAGGTTCCCGCCCATTTGGCCGGCACGTGATCTACACCCAGCACATGTGTCAAAAACTCGGAAAATTCATAGGTTTTGGCAGCCAAGGCCTGTGCCTTGCCGTGCCATTCCGGATCATCCTTAAACATCTCGGGATAATAGTGACGGATCATCGCGACACAGGAGCCGGAAGGACCTACTACATATTGACTCGCTTCAAACTGCCTGATCATGTGTTTCGCCGCTTCCCTGGCTTCCCGGTGATAGCCGCTGTTGTAAGCCGGCTGGCCGCAGCAGGTTTGTCCCGGCGGGAAATCAACCTCAACACCAAATCGTTCCAATATCTCTACGACGCTCTTGCCTACCTCCGGAAAAAACACATCGGACAAACAGGTGATAAACAACGATGCTTTCATGGCGCTCGTCCCTCTCTGCAATAAAAAGGAGAGTCGTATCGTGATACGCACCCTCCCTTTCCCTCGTTATTTTTTTTCGATCTGATCAAAATAGGTCGGGTTGTATTTTTCCAGTACAGCCTTCAGCTTCTCCAGATCAATTCCTTGATTTTTGGCTGCTTCCTTGTTTACCGCCAAACGCAGCTCTTTCGGGAATTGAACAGGCATATCTCCCGCTTTTGCTTCCCCTTTTAATACTTTTACCGCCATCAGGCCGGTTTCGTAGCCCAGTTCCTTATAGTCGATGCCAAAGCCGGCAAAACCGCCGTTGCGAACAGAATCCATCTCACCTACGAACATCGGCAATTTATTGTCCTGCGCTACCTTTACAATCGATTTCAACGCAGCTACGGCTGTATTGTCTTTCGGAATGTACAACGCATCGACTCGTCCGATCAACGATTCGGCCGCCTGCTTCACTTCCGTCGCATTGCTGGCGTTTACTTCAACAGGTTCCAGGCCATTTTCGGCAAGGGCTTTTTTTGCATTCTCCACGTTCACTACCGAGTTGGCTTCACCGGAATTGTAGATGATTCCTACTTTTTTCGACTCTGGGAAAAACTCTTTGATGGAACGGATCGAACTCTTGATGGATTCAGGATGGGTATCAGAGGTGCCTGTTACGTTTTTGCCCGGCTTTTCCAGATTGTCCACCAGCTTTGCCTTGAGAGGATCGGTAATCGCGGTAAAAAAGACCGGAATATCCGTTCCTTCCGTCGCCTTTACAATCGACTGCGCACTCGGGGTGGAAATGGCCAGAATCGCATCCTTCTTGTCACTGACAAACTTCTGAGCGATTGAGGTAACCGTACTTGGGTCCCCTTGAGCAGATTGGAAGTCGATTTCGATGTTTTTTCCGTCTTCAAATCCATTATCCTTCAATGCCGCAATAAATCCTTCACGAGACGCATCGAGGGCTGAGTGTTCAATAATTTGCGTAATCCCAATCTTTAACTTTTTCTCTGCATTGCTGCCGGTTTGCTGTGCTGATCCGGAAGATGCTTGCTCTGCCGCTGGTTGATTGCCGCATGCCGCCAAGAACAAACAAAGCATGAGCGCCAGCCCTTTTGCCAAATGTTTTCCACGTTTCATTTTCCATTCCCCTTTTCTTTTCCTCTTCTCTATTTTTAAAAAATTTTACCCGGATTCAAAATTCCATTCGGGTCCAGCAGCTCTTTGATTGCAAGCATGACGTCGAACGCTTCCCCGTGTTCCGCCCGTTGATATTTCCGTTTCCCGATACCTACTCCGTGTTCGCCGGTACAGGTTCCCCCCCGGCTAAGCGCATAGGTGACGATCTGGTTGTTTACCTCGTCGGCACGCTGCAAATCCAACGGGTTGTTCGGATCGATCATCACCAGCGTATGAAAATTGCCGTCGCCTACATGACCGACAATCGCGCCTGTCATCCCGGATGCATCGATCGCCCGGTGTGCTTCTCGGATCGCGCCGGCAAGCTCGGAGATCGGGAGACAAACATCCGTGGACATCATTTTCCTGCCCGGATACCCGTGCAAAAAGGCATACGCCAGGTTGTGACGGGCTTTCCATAACTCTGCGCGCTTTTTTGAATCGGTTTCAGACTCAAACGCAGCACATCCTGCGGTCATGGCAAGTTCTCTGGCAAATTGCATATCGTGAAGGAGTCCGTCTTCGTTTCCGTGAAATTCCAAAAAAAGCGTCGGCTTTTCGGGAAAAGCAGTGGAAGCGTATTGATTCACTTGTTTCATCGCACGATCATCGACAAGTTCCATTCTCGCTACCGGGATCCCTGCCGACAAAATGGAGACGGCGGCGTTCACCGCATCCTCAATGCCGGGAAAGCTGGCTTTTACCACAGCAGTTGCTTCCGGAATGCCATACACGCGAAGCGTCAGCTCGGTAAACACTCCCAACGTTCCCTCCGAACCTGCAAACAGGCCGGTGAGATGATAGCCGGAAGAGGATTTGGCGGCCATGCCTCCCGTGTGAATCACTCTCCCGTCCGCCAATACGACTTCCAAATCCCTAATCTGGTCACGCATCACTCCATACCGAACGGATGTGGTGCCGCTGGCATTGGTAGACGCCATTCCACCCAGTGTGGCATCCGCCCCCGGATCAACAGAAAAAAACAGTCCGTATTTCTTCAATTCATTGTTCAATTGGGTTCTGGTTACTCCCGGTTGAACTCTTACCAAAAAATCATTGGGCCGAACCTCCACAATGCGATTCATGAACTGGAAGTCAATCGAGATACCGCCATGGATCGGGATCGCGTGACCTTCCAGGCTGGAGCCGACCCCAAACGGCACCACTGGAATGCGGTGCTCGTTGGCAAATCGCAAGACTGCGCTTACTTCCTGTGTGCTGACAGGAAATACGACTACGTCGGGGAGATGGGGCGTATGGTACGATTCATCCTTGCTGTGGTGCTCAAGAACAGTGATGTTCGTGCTTACCCGATCCTCCGCTATCAGCTTTTTCAGTGCTTCTGCCACATTCATGGTTCGATCCTCCTCCCCCCTTTTCTTTCGTTACGCCAGCATGATCCGGTCGCTGGCCAGTTTTTCACCGCGCAAACGTTCGAACTCCTGCAGCAGCCGCTCGATCGTCAGCTGTTTCTTCTCCTCTTCGGCAATATCGAGAATAATTCGGCCTTTGTCCATCATGATCAACCGGTTTCCCAATTCCAAAGCTTGCTGCATGTTATGGGTTACCATCAGCGTAGTCAATTTTGAACGTTCCACGATTTCTTTCGTCAACTGCGTGATCAACTGGGCGCGCGCCGGATCCAGTGCTGCGGTATGCTCGTCCAAAAGCAAAACCTTCGGCTGGGTAAACGTGGCCATGAGCAAGCTTAGTGCCTGCCTTTCACCGCCGGAGAGAAGCCCCACCTTTGCCGTTAAGCGATTTTCCAGACCGAGATGCAGGGTCGCGAGCGATTCGCGAAAAAATTCTCTCCTCTGCCGATTTACCCCCTTGCGCAGCCCGCGTTTTTTGTCCCGTGAGAAGGCCAACGCCAAATTTTCCTCGATGGTCATGGTTGGCGCCGTACCGGCCATTGGATCTTGAAAGACCCGGCCAATCATGGGGGCCCGCTGGTGTTCCAGGAACCCGTTCACAACCCGGCCATCGATTTCAATGATTCCAGTGTCCGGCAGAAACACGCCCGAAATCATATTCATCAACGTCGATTTGCCTGCGCCATTGCTTCCGATGACGGTTACAAAATCTCCCGGTTTCAAAAACAGGTTAAGATCGGCGAGGGCATGTTTCTCATCCACTTTGCCGCGATTAAATATTTTGCTGACCTGTTTAACCTTTAACATGATGATCACCTCTTACCGCGTCCGCTGTGCTTTCCCCTGCAGATGTAAGGAATTTCGCCCGTTCACGTTTTTCTTTCCAGGATTCTATGAGTCGCGGTGAGATCAGCGCTCCCATGACAATCAAGGCCGTGACCAATTTCATATCGGACGGGTCGAGACCGACTCGCAAGGAAAGCGCCACGATAATCCGATAGACAATCGCGCCGCCGATTACGGCCAAAGTGGCTCTGCGAATGGTCGAATGGCCAAAAATCGCTTCCCCGATAATAACGGAGGCCAATCCGATAATGATCATTCCAATCCCCATCGAAACATCGGCAAAACCTTGGTATTGTGCGATTAACGCTCCGGATAAGGCAACGAGACCGTTGGAGAGGCTCAATCCAAGGATCTTCGTGTGATCCGTATTGGCGGAGAAACTTCGAATCATCTTTTCGTTGTCGCCAGTCGCCCGCATCGCCAGCCCGATTTCGGTGTCAAGAAACCAGTTGAGCGCCCATTTCCCGATCAGCACAATGATCGCCATGGCGACTACGATGCTGAAATGTTCTCCAAAAGAAAAAAGCTCTTCAGACCAACCGGCGATTTGGGTAAACAGCGTCTCTTCCCCCAGAAGAGGGACATTCGCCTTGCCCATAATTCGCAAATTGATGGAGTACAAGGCGATCATCGATAAGATACCGGAGAGCAGCGCGTTAATTTTCCCCTTTGTATGTAAAATTCCGGTTAGGCTTCCGGTCAGACAGCCGAGCAGCATCGCTGCCACGGTCGCAAGCAGGGGTTGGTAGCCGGATGCAATCATCGTTGCTGCCAGGGCTCCGCCGGTCGTAAAACTTCCGTCCACGGTTAAATCAGGAAAATCGAGAATTCGAAATGTCAAATAGACTCCCAAGGCCATTAATGCGAAAATAATCCCTGACTCTAAAGAACCAACCAGTGCGGTACCCATTCTCTCTCCCCTTTTTATAAATCTAATCATAATTTTTCAATAACAATAATTATATAGGGAATTCTGAATGATGTAAATTTATATCCATACATAAAAAAAGAGGCTATCCCAAAACGTTTGGGATATGCCCCCTATTTTTTCATACAAGTATTCTTTTTGGGTGTCGAAAAGGTAGTCTTATCTACTTTCGGGACACCCTCTTTTTCCCGATCTTAGACCCATACCCAGTAAATAAATACGAATACGGTAACCAACACGATGAAAGCCCCGGAGAAGATACCCACGCGCGGAAATTCGTGTCCTTTTTGGTCCAGGTGCATCCATACAAACAGTTGGAAGGCTGCCTGAACCACGGCCAATCCGATGATAAAGGGAACCGTGAAGCCAATCGGAATGACCTCATAGGCTACCGCCAAAAACGCCAGAGCAGTGAGCACGAGGGAAACGACGAAAGCGACGATATGAACCTTTGGACCGTCTTTTTTCACTTTCGGCTTGCGTACATTTTCATTGTGTGAATGTGCTCCCATTAATGCCCCACCTTTCCACCGATCATACCCATCAGGTATACCACGGTAAAGATGAATACCCACACGACGTCAACAAAGTGCCAGTACAGGCTGGCTACGTAAAACTTCGGAGCTGTAACTACAGTCAGGCCTTTCTTCACAGCTTGCATCATGAGGATCGAGATCCAGAGAACCCCGAACAACACGTGACCACCGTGAAAACCTACCAGCGTATAGAATGCGGAACCGAAGGCACTGGAGGAAATTTTATGACCTTCATGCACATAGTGCACGAACTCGTAAATCTCCAAGCCCAAAAAGCCAATGCCCAGCAGGACGGTAATGCCGAACCACAGCTGCATTTTAGCCAGATTGTGTTTGTGCATCGCGAGGATACCCAGAACACTGGTCAAGGAACTGGTCAACAGCAATACGGTTGCCCAGGCCACAAGCTGCATGTCAAACAACTGCTGAGAGGTCGGGCCACCGTTTGTCTGATCGCGCAGGGCCAGGAAGGTGGCGAACAAGGTTCCGAAGAGAACGGTTTCCCCGCCCAGGAAGAGCCAAAAACCGAGAATTTTATTCTTTCCTTCAAGGGTGGCTTTTTCCGGTTCGTCAGGCAGAACCGCATGTGCGTGATGAGTAGCCATTAAGCCTTAACCCCCTTCTCCTCAATTTCCTCTGGTTCAATGTGATAGCCGTGATCATCCTTGAGCGAACGCAGCAGCATGCAGAAAAGCGTAATCCCCAGACCGATCACGGACACCAGATAGACGTGATACATGAAGCCATAACCGGCAATGAACAAGCCGACAGACATTACAAACGGGAGGATCGACGGCGACGGCATGTGAATGGAACCCAGCGGCTCGGCAGGAGTCATCCCCTTGTTGCCTGCCATTTTTTCAACCCACAAGGCATCCAGTCCACGTACCAGCGGAGTTTGTGCAAAGTTGTACTCTGGCGGCGGAGAAGGAATGGACCACTCCAGTGTGCGTGCATCCCACGGATCGGCAGGAGCGCGCTTGCCGCTCTTCGCAGTCACCACTACGTTCACCAGGAACAGAATGGTACTGATCGTCATTCCGAATACACCAATGGTACTGATAAAGTTACCCAAATCCAGGTTTTGATCCTTCAGGTAGGTGAATACGCGGCGAGGCATACCCATCAGACCCAGGAAGTGCTGCGGGAAGAAGGTCAGGTGGAACCCGATGAAGAAGGTCCAGAAGCCCCACTTACCGAGCGTTTCATTCAGCATTTTACCGAACATTTTTGGCCACCAGTAGAAGAGGCCGGCAAACAGACCGAATACCAGACCCCCTACGATTACGTAGTGGAAGTGCGCTACGACGAAGTAGCTGTCATGATACTGATAGTCTGCTGGCGGAACCGCGAGCATAACCCCGGTCATACCGCCGATAACGAAAGTCGGAATGAAACCTACTGCCCACAGGTTGGCGGTAGTGAAGCGAATTTGACCGCCCCACATCGTGAACAGCCAGTTGAAGATCTTGATACCGGTAGGCACCGCAATCAACATGGTCGCGATACCAAACAGTGTGTTGGCGATTGGACCCATACCCGCTGTAAACATGTGGTGAGCCCACACCATGAAGCCCAGGAACGCGATCAGTACGGTTGCAAACACCATGGAACTGTAACCGAACAGACGCTTCTTGGAGAAAGTGGAAACAATCTCAGAGATAATACCGAACGCTGGAAGAATCAAAATGTACACTTCCGGGTGACCGAAGATCCAGAAGATGTGCTGCCAGATAATCACGTTACCGCCGGCATCCGGGTTGAAGAAGTTCCCGCCGAACAAGCGGTCAAACATCAAAAGAACCAGACCAACTGTAATCGCTGGGAATGCGAACAGAATCAGAGCGGACGTAACGAAAGACGTCCAGGTGAACATCGGCATGCGCATGAAGGTCATGCCTGGCGCTCGCATGTTGATGATGGTTACCAGGAAGTTGATACCACCGATCAGCGTACCGATACCGGCAATCTGCAGACCCAGTACGTAGAAGTCTACACCGATACCGGAGTACTTGTTGGATGCCAGCGTAACATAGGATGTCCAACCGGCATCAGGAGCACCGCCCATGAACCAACTGGTGTTCAGGAGCACGCCTCCGAAGAAAAAGAGCCAGAAGCCGAGTGCGTTTACAAACGGGAACGCAACGTCGCGTGCACCGATTTGAAGCGGAACAACCGCGTTCATCAAGGCAAAGATGATCGGCATGACTGCAAGGAAGATCATCGTGGTACCGTGCATGGTGATCAATTCGTTAAACGTCTGAGCACCGACAAAGGAACTTTCCGGATACATTAACTGCAAGCGAATCAATAGGGCCTCGAGACCGCCAGCGAGGAAGAAAAGAGCGCCGGCAATCAGATAGAGAATCCCAATTTTCTTATGGTCCACTGTTGTGAGCCAATCCCACAGCCCTGATCGCTTGTGTGCGTGAGATGCATGAGCAGACACGGTTTTACCTCCCTTTTAATAGCATCACATGGTTGCAAAGACTTTTACTTTTTCACGCTGAGAGTGGATATGTACTCCACCAGCGCGTTGACTTGATCATCAGTGAGGTTCAGGTTTGGCATGTTGTTGCCCGGTTTAATCTTTTGCGGGTCTTTCAGCCATGCTGCCAATTCCTCGGCATTATTCGGACGGATACCTGCCACTTTTTGACGGTCAGCGAAGTTGGTCAGGTTTGGACCCAACTTACCGCCTTCACCGGCAACTGCGTGGCAACCTAAACAGCTTTTCTTGAAGATCTCTTGACCTTTTGCCGCAGCAGATGCAGCAGCAGGTTGAGCCTGTACTTCCTTCATTTTCTTGGCCCAAGCGTCAAACTCTTCCGGAGTGACTGCTTCCACTTTGAAGTCCATCAAAGCGTGGGAAGCGCCGCACAGCTCCGCGCACTTACCGTAGTAGATGCCTGGTTTGTCGGCTTGAAGCCACATTTTGTTGTCCAGACCAGGGTTGGTGTCAATCTTACCGCCCAGGGCCGGGATCCAGAAAGAGTGCATAACATCAGCCGATGTTACGTCAAATTGAATCTTTTTACCTGCTGGGATGACCAGGTCTTGCGCAGTTGCCACGCCGAGATCCGGGTATTCAAACTCCCACCAGAATTGGTGTGCGATTACTTTTACTTGCAGGGCCTCTTTGTTGTCGTACTCTTTGTGAAGAGTAAATCCTGTCGTAACGGTTGGAACAGCCAACACGATCAAGAGAAGGAACGGAATAACCGTCCACAAGATTTCAAGTTTGTGGCTTCCTTCCACTTGTTTCGGAATGCCGTCTTGTCCTGGACGTTTACGATAACGGATGAGGACATACGTAAAGATCAAGATAACCACTACAAAGACGCTGATCATGATCGAGAAGGACAGCTTCATCAGATCGAACTGCATCTCTGCAACCGGACCTTGTGGCTGCAAAGCGGATAGCTCTTGAATGCCACATCCGGTCAGTACGAGCGTCAGCAAGGCAAACAAAACCAGCTGACGCCAGATTTGCCAACTCTTCATACAAAAGAACCCCTCTTTCTTTCTTGTTGTAAACGTTCCGCCTGCAACTCGCAGTCAGAAGTCTATTTATACTCCTTCATTTCACCAAAATTGGCCCCTTCTGTTTACTTTCCATCCTATATCATACCCAAATGGGAAAAGTAATCGCAACCACTCTATTTTGGCAAAATAAAAGAGTAAGGGTTAAAGATGATACTCCTACCCTCAGATAATAACTACTTAAGTATACATAAAATAAACCGCAAGTCACATCGTAATTTGTTATAATTCTGTTAACAATTTTATGAACATTATTTGGTATCTATCGATCGGGAATAGAAAGGTGGACTCATTACGGACAAGCGGCTTGCTTTCATCACCGGAACATCGAGCGGCTTCGGTTTGCACGCGTCCGTCGCGCTGGCGAAGCGCGGTTTTTTCGTCATCGCCACCATGCGTGACCGGCAAAAACAGGCCCCCCTGTTCACCATGGCCGAACAGGAAGGCGTGGCGGACCGCATTGAGGTTGTCTTGCTTGACGTCACTGACCCGCAGACGATTACGGAAGCGGTCAATCAAACGGTTGAGCGGTACGGACGGATCGATCTGTTGGTCAACAACGCCGGATACGCAGCAGGCGGCTTTGTTGAAGAACTGCCTCTGGACGAGTGGCGGCAGCAGTTTGAGACCAACTTTTTCGGTTTGGTTGAAGTCACGCGGGCAGTTCTGCCCCATATGCGCAGCCGTCGCAGCGGCACGATCATCAACATCAGCAGTATCAGCGGCCGGATGGGTTTTCCCGGGCTCGCTCCCTACTCTGCTTCCAAGCATGCGGTGGAAGGATTCAGTGAATCGCTTCGCCTCGAGATGCTGCCCCACGGCATCCACGTCGTGCTGATTGAACCCGGTTCATACCGGACGGACATCTGGAAAAAGGGGCTTGCTCACTTAGAAGAACGCCCCGCTTCACCTTACCGTGAACAGATGATACGGATAGCGGCCATGACCGAACAGATTATGAACAAGGCACCGGAGCCGGACGAAGTGATTGCCGCCATCGTAAAGGCAGCAATCTCGCAACGTCCGCGGCTGCGCTACCCGGTGGGCAGCGGTGTGCGGCTCAGTGTGCTGGCCAAGGAACTGCTTCCCTGGGGATGGGTGGAACGAATCATTCGCAAACGGCTGGGCTCCGCTTTTTCACAGAGCGACTGAATGTTCTCCCGCCTTTCGCTGTGCGTCCCTGTTTCCCGCATGCGAGACGTAGCTGTGCAAGATCATCCCCACAATCACCAGCAGCATGCCAAGGGACGACCAGAGGGCAGGCAAAGGAGCCGACAACAGCAGCATCTCCAACAGAACCGTGAACACCACTGCACCTGCCTGGGTCGCTTCGACGGCCGCCAACTGCGATGCGTTCCCTTTCGTAAGGTCTGTGGCGGAGAAAAACAGCACGGTGGCCACAAGACCCGAAGTGATGGCTACGACGAGTGCCTGCAGCGCCTGATTGCCGCTGGGCATCCCAACCGTGGCCAGGCCGTACACCGAAAGCAGCAGCCAGAATGGCAAACTTGCCAGTGTCATGCCGAGAACCCGCTGGTATACATCCATGCGCCCCTGTGTTACGGCCATCATTTGGCGGTTCCCCAACGGATAGGCAAACGCCGCGACAACTACGGGGCCGATGCCGAGCAGCAGTTCACGAACCGTCAGCACCTCCGCTTGCTGCAGCTGCATAATCGCGACCCCAGCAAGGATGAGAAGCGACATGGAGAGTCCTTTGTACGGAATTTTCTGGCCGAAAAAAGGGACGAGTAGCGATCCGGCGATAATGGTAATCTGCCATGTGCCCGCAATCAGCCAGCCCGGCCCATACGCAGCAGCGAAGCTGAGGGAAGAGTAAAACAGCCCAAATCCGACCGTGCTCCAACCGATCCACGTCCAGGGTCTGGCACGCATTTCATGCAGCAGCGGAACGAGATTGCCCCGGTAAGCAACGATGGCCAGAAGGAACGGAACCATGAACAGGTAACGAAGCGAGGAACTCCAGATCCAGCTTCCTCCCCCCAGATCCATAGCCCGATTCAAGACAAAGGTAAAGGCAAAAAAGAACGAGGCGAAAATCCCCAACACGATAGCGCGCATAACGGTCTCCTTGTTTCAAAAGTGTCGTACAGAAGGCTGGATGTCAAAAATGAGGGATGTACAAATGGCAGACTTTTGTATAAACTGCTAGAATACCCCATATTTTAAATGTACCTACGAAAGAAAGGAGCTGTCTATCTTGAAAGTCGAGTTGGCAGAGCTCTTGCGCAGTATCGAGCAACTGAGAAAACATCTGCACGAACTTGTCAAAGATAGAAGCTTTACCGATCCTGTCGTCCTTCAGGCAAGCCACAGGCTGGATGAGGTGCTCAATCAGTACGAACGGTTGAGTCGTCAAAAGTAGCCTCCCCCGCGCAATTCCTTTCTATCTGTAGAATATCCTCCCCTTTTTTCGTTGTCAAAGACTCTCTCCGTCTGCAGTTGGATTCCCGGTCAATCCCTCGGCTGTTTTAGCAAGATCGTCAACGGGTATATACTGGAACCAGGAAATCACACTAGACATAAAGTGAGGGACTTTCTCTTATGGAAACCAACAAGTTAATCAAAATCATTACCCATGCCAGTACGTTTTTCGCCCCGTTTCTGGTTCCCATCGCCGTCATGCTGCTCATCAAGGAACAAGATGTCAGGCAGACGGCGGTTCAGGCACTGCTGTTTCACATCGGGATCAGCATTTGCCTGGGAATCTCCTGGGTGCTATCCTTTCTTCTCGTCGGAATCCCGTTTCTCATTCTGTTTGGCATTATGGCTCTTTACTACCCGATCAAGGGAATTGTGTATGCCATTTCAGACAAATCCTTCCACTATCCGCTGATGCGCTCACTTTCATAAGAAAACCACCCGGCATGAGCTATCCTCGACCCACTCGGCGTTAGCTATCGCTGTGCCGAGTGGGGTCCCTTTCTTCGCCGGGCGGGGCCCCGAACACTTTCCTAGCGGCTGTATGGGATGTCCCAATGTTATAAATTCAAAAAGCGGGAGGCTTACGCAGCCTCCCGCTCTGTTCGCCGCGGATACCATAGAGTTGCGGCGAGACTGACGACCACCAGCACCGCCAGCACCAAGAACACCTGATGAAGACCTGAGGCCAGCGCCTCCCGCAGCGCATGCAACACCTCCGGCGCCAGCAGCTGTGCCTCCTCCGGATTTAATACCTGGTTCACATCTTCACCCTGCAGTTCATTCGCAACCGTCAGCGAACGGTTGAACAGGGTACCGAAGGCGGCGATCCCCAGTGTTTGTCCGAGGGTGCGAATAAAGGTGTTGGTCGCCATGGCCGTCCCGCGCAGGTTCCAATCGACCGCAGAAAGCACGGCTCCGGTAAAGGACGTAAAGGTGAAGCCAAACCCCAGACCAACCAGAAACATCATGACAAACAGCGACCAATGCGGCGTATTGACTGTGATGACAGCCAGCCAGAACCCGCTGATCACCAGCATGGTCAGACCAATCAGGGAAGTCGTTCGGATCCCGATTCGGGCGAGCAGACGTCCACTCACCGCGGCCCCCAGCGGCCAGCCGATGGCCATCGGGATCATCGTCACCCCGGAGCCCGTTGCCCCTTGTCCGTACACTCCCTGAATCCACAGAGGAATGTAAAAAGAAATGGCTACCAACACGGCTGCCAGCAAGAACCCGGCCAGATTGGCGACGAAGATGGGGCGAATGACGAACAGTTTCAGCGGCAGCATTGGCTCCGGCGACTTGGCCTCAATGTACAAAAATGATGCCAATCCTGTCAGCGCCGCCGCCAGCATCCCCAAAATCAAGGGAGAATTCCACGGGTGTGTCGTCCCTCCGCTCAAAATCGCGTACAGCAGCGCTGACATGCTGACAGTAAAGGTGAATACACCCGGGTAATCGATGTACTTCCGCTTTTTCTCCAAATGTTCGTGCAAAAACTTCCAGATGAGGACAATCGACACGATCCCGAACGGAAGGTTCATGTAGAAAATCCAGTGCCACGACACGTAGTCGACGAGAAACCCGCCTGTCAATGGACCGAGAATGCCTGATATTCCCCAGATGCCGCTCATCCAGCCTTGCACTTTTCCCCGCTCTTCAAACGGGTAGATATCGCCAATGATGGTATAGGTAATGGTAATGATCGACCCTGCACCCAGTCCCTGAAAGGCACGGAACCAGATCAACTGTTCCATCGTCTGCGCCAGTCCGGAGAGCATCGACCCAATCAAAAACAGGGTGGTTCCAACATTGAACACGACTTTTCTCCCGAACAAGTCGGCCAGTTTGCCATAGATCGGGGTGGAGACCGCGGACGTCAGCAGGTAGACGGAAACCACCCAGCTGATCAGGTGAAGTCCCCCCAACTCACTGACGATGGTGGGCATCGCCGTACTCACGATCGTTCCTTCGATGGCCGCCAGGAAGGTGGCAATCATGACGGCAATCGTCACGTTTCGTTTATTAGCGTTTTGCTGCATGTGATTTGTCCTCCAGACTCCCCAAGAAAAAATTCCACTCTCTTTTATTTACGGTATTTCTCTCGCTGGAAAAAGTCAATGTCTCTCGCACGAACCCACGCGACGATCAGCAGCACTAGCGGTATCCCTGCATTCTTCTTCACCTGTAATAAATCGGCAACGCCCTTCACCGCGGCATAAAAAAACAGCGCGATTTTGAAAAAACCGCCGATGATTAAGCGTCGCCACGGCAATGCTGTCCATTCGTTGAATAAAGCCGCCGACATCGATCTTCCCAACCGTTTTCAACAGCGGAAACGTCGCATTCGCCGCAATATGGGGACCGAGCGGCAATGTCAATCGCTATGGTTTCCACCATTTTTTCCCATACCATCTTCTAGTATTCGCGCAAATAAAAACGCTCCTAGGAAGAGCGTGTGGTTACAACAAGAACTTGAAAAACACTGTCGTCAGAACAGAAGCGATGACAGGGCCCAGGATTGCCCATATTTGCAAAAAGCGCTCCTGCTTTCGCCCCTTTTCCCCTTCGATCAGCTGTGTCAAATGTTCTTTCGCGCTCTTATCGTTCTCCAGCAGCTGAAGAATAATCTCTTTGTTGTCCTGGCTGCTTTGGACTTCCGTTTCCAGATTGCGCTGCAGTTGTTCCGTCGCCAAGCGGCTGTGTTCCAGCTCCACTTGCAGCTTTGCGATCGCCTGCAAAATCAGCGGCTGCGACCTCTCCTCGTTTTCCAGACGCAGTTCAATTTTCTCCAGCCACTTGGCCGCCACCGACCCCTGCTGTTCCAGCTTGTTAATCCGCTCTTCAAACAAATCCAATCGATGATGGATGCGCTGTAATGTTTCGTGAATATAATCATGTTGGTTCGGCGTCATCTGCTGCCTCCCACCTTCTTTGCCGCCTTCCCTACCATAATATGAGCGAGCCGTTTCCATTGCTTGTACCGTTATCCCTACCAAGAGCATCTGCGACATAATGTGCGTTTGCCCAAGAAAATCCACCCGGCATTAGCTAGTTACTCCTGAAAAAATCGTTTTTTGGCAGAAGCATCTCATTGTGGTGAATCTCAGGGGGCTACCGTGTAACTGTATCCGTTAATCGTTGCTTATTTGGCCATTTGGGCTGCTCTTCTGAGGTTATGAGCCCAGATTCCGAA
>NZ_JBIYSM020000017.1:0-78378 GCF_044759095.2 Brevibacillus soli | reverse complement strand
CAATGTGATTATCTCCTGTCCCATGGTGACATTTTCATAGAACAGTTACACAGTGACAATATCACAGAACAATAACAGCTTTTTTTGAAAGGGTTGAGCTCTGAGGCACGCATCCGTTAAAATGGAGGGTATGCACAGACAGGGAGGATATACATGAGTGTATTAATTGTAGAGGATCTCGCGCACGGATTCGGTGACCGCATATTGTTTCGCGACGTCTCGTTCCGCCTGCAGCCCGGTGAACGGGTAGGGTTGGTCGGAGCCAACGGGACAGGCAAATCTACCATGATGGGGATTCTGACCGGACAGTTGATCCCGGATCACGGCCGAATCGAATGGATGCCGAAAGTGCAGTACGGCTATCTCGATCAGCACACCAAGCTGCAGCCGGGTAAAACCATCCGCGACGTGTTAAAGGATGCTTTTTTACCGCTACTGGAGCTGGAAGCGGAGAATATGCAGATTGCAGAAAGGATGGCGGATGCCACTCCTGAAGAGCTTGAGGAGCTGCTGGAGCGCATGGGGGAAATCCAGGACCGCCTGGATGCGAGCGGCTTTTACCTCATCGACGCCAAAGTGGAGGAGATTGCAAACGCCCTCGGTTTAAGCGCGATCGGTCTGGATCGGGACGTGTCCTCTCTCTCCGGCGGACAGCGCACCAAAGTGCTGCTGGCCAAGCTCCTGTTGGAAAAGCCGACTGTATTGCTTTTGGACGAGCCGACGAACTATCTTGACGATGAGCATATCAGCTGGCTGAAAAATTACCTGAAGGAGTATCCATACGCCTTCATCCTTATTTCCCACGACACGTCGTTCATGAACGAAGTCGTGAATGTGATTTACCACCTGGAATTTACCAAATTGACGCGATATACAGGCAACTATGAATCGTTCCTGGCACAAGCGGAAATGAAGCGCTCCCAGCACTTCGACGCCTACGAGAAACAGCAGGAAGAGATTGCCCGGATGGAAGACTTCATCGCCCGAAACAAGGCGCGTGCGTCTACAACCGGCCGTGCGAAAAGCCGCCAGAAACAGCTGGACAGGATGGAACGGATTGACAAACCGGAGACGGCCCCCAAACCGACCTTTATTTTTAAGGAAGCACGAGCCAGCAGCCGCTTTGTTTTCGAGGCGGAAAACCTGGAAATCGGCTACACCCACCCGCTGATGCCCAAGCTGACCGTCAGCCTGGAGCGCGGCGACAAGGTGGCCGTCGTGGGGATGAACGGTGTGGGGAAATCCACCCTGTTAAAGACCATCCTGGGCCTGATCCCGCCGCTCAGCGGCAAGCTGGAACGGGGCGATTTCCTCTATCCTGCATACTTCGAGCAGGAGGTAAAGGCCAAACCGATTACGGCACTGGAAGAAGTGTGGAACGAGTTCCCGCATCTGAACAACCATGAAGTGCGGGGCGCCTTGGCCCGCTGCGGCTTGAAAAACGAGCACATCAACCGCTCCATGACCGCATTGTCCGGTGGAGAGCAGGCAAAAGTTCGTCTCTGCAAACTGCTGCAGCGCGAGAGCAACTGGCTGGTGTTTGACGAACCGACCAACCACCTGGATGTGGTGGCAAAGGAAGAGCTGAAGCGTGCCCTGAAGGAGTTTAAGGGTACGGTGCTGCTCGTCTGCCATGAACCGGAGTTTTATGAGGATTGGGTTACGAAGATATGGAACGTGGAAGAATGGAGCCTTGCGCAGAACAAGGCAGCCATTCGCGTATAAGGAAGGAAAACAGGCAGGCCCAAAAAGCCTGCCTGATTTTTTATTCACGTGCGTTTCTCATGCGAATCATCGAGTTATGGAGTGAAGAAGGAAGCAGCCTGCCTCCTTAGTAGACAGCCCAGGCGTTGGGCAGAAAGCGTCCGCGGTAGTACGGGCAGGAGGTTTTGGTAATCGCTTCGCCGTTGTGCAGCATCATGGAGCTGGAGCCGCCATCCATGGCCATCGCCGTGACGACCCCTCTTGACTCCAGCAGCTCGGCAACGTCGTTCATACTGGCCCCGATGGAGTGGCCGGGTTGCCGTCCGTCTATAACCAGGAAGACGATGGTGCCGTCCGCTTTTTGCCCGACAGCTGTCCGGGGCTGTATGCCCCAGCTCTTGGCGGGACGGTTGGCAAACAGGTTTTTCCCGTTGACGATCAACTGCGGCCTGAAGCTCATGGCGTCGCGTACTCCCATCTTCACCAGCTCCTGCGCAGAGTAGCTGCCTGTCACCAACTTGCCGTCATACGTTATCCCCAGTGCGGTTTCGCCTGTCTTCGGATTGTACGATTGCAGGATGTTTCCGTTCGAAATGACTACGCCGTACGCTTTTGCTCCTTTGCCGTAGCCGTCCGGATCATAAAAGCCGCTGGCATTGACGATGCCAATCGCATTGTGCTTTTTTGCAAACTCGTCCAGAAGGTCGCCCCGGTCCTTGCGCTTGGTCACCACCAGGTGAACGCGATTGGGGTCGCTGATGTACATCAGCTTTCCTTTGAAATAGTAGCTTCCTTTGTCTACCTCAATTTCTTCAATTTCTACCAGCTCCCTCGGTTTTACCGGAATGGATGCAAGTACCGGTTTGGCATCGACCCGTTCGGGAGCGGGAGAATTGACGACAATGGGCTGCCGAATTTCTTTCTTCAGCTCGTCCAGTTTTTCTTTGGGGAGAAGCGTATAGGGCGCCCAGTAATCGTGCTGTGTCGTCAAAAGTGTCCCTGCGGCCCATTCGCGAAGTTCGAAACCCTTTTGTGTTCCGAAAAGGAAGACGGCTCCGGCGGCTGCCGTCGTCATCATGATCAAAAACGCAGAGAGGAATAATTTCTGGAAGAATCGGGACGGTCTTTTTCTTCGTTCCTTCCGTAAGGTATTGCGGCGTGATACAGTTGGCATGATTTTCCTTCCATTTCCTTCTATTTTTATCTACTGTTTTGACGAATGAAGATCAAAAAAGTTTCAGAATGAAGGGAGGAAGGGTACGGGAAGAATAGCAGCAGGAGGTGAGGAACGTGCGCGGATTTGACAAGGAGTTTCAAGATCAGGTGGAAGAGTACCGGCAGAACCCACCCGGAACGCATAATCAGCGGACGGAAAAGGATCGGCACGACAAGATGGAAAAACGGGAGACCCGTCTTGATTCAAACAACCGGTAAGGCTTGCAGCAGGCGAAGTCCGCAGGCGGATTTCGCCTCTTCCTGTTCCCCGCAAAACGTGCTAAGCTAACCTGTACGAGTCTTTTGTTTGCGAGGAGGTTTCATGTGAGTACGACGTTTGCAGAATTGCAGCTGAGCGAACCGCTCTTGCAAGTGTTGAGCGAAAGGGGAATGAAAAAACCGACCCCTGTCCAGGCTGAAGCCATACCCGCCATTCTGTCGGGAAAGGACGCGCTGGTGGAATCCCCCACTGGAACGGGAAAAACACTTGCGTATCTGCTCCCGCTGTTGAGCAGATGGGATGCGGCGAGCAAGGAGCTGCAGGTGTTGATTCTGGCTCCAACGCATGAGTTGGTCATGCAGATTGCCCGCGAGGCGGAAACCCTTTTGGCCAAGACGGGCGGATCGGTTGTCCCGATCATCGGGGGAGTGGACCCGAAGCGGCAGCTGGAACGGCTCAAAAAACATCCGTCCGTGATCGCTGCGACACCGGGACGCTTGCTGGAACTGATCGAACAGCGAAAAGTAAAAATACATACCGTAAAGACGGTCGTCATTGACGAAGCGGACCGCATGCTGGATCAAGGTTTCTTCGGACCTGTGCAAGAGGTTTTGAAGCGTACCATGCGCGATACCCAGAGGCTCTTTTTCTCCGCCACATTGCCGCAAGCGATTGTAGGCATGGTGGAGCCCTTGGTGCACCAGCCAGTTGTGATACGTGCAAAGGCTCCTGAAAACGGTCACGGCGTCATGCACTTTTATATGGTGAGCGAAGATCGCAAAAAAGTGGACACGCTCCGCCGACTGCTGCGCCTGGTGAACGCCAAGGCGTCGATTGTGTTTGTAAACGAAATCGAGAGGGTGGACGAGATTGTCTCCAAGCTGAAATACCATCACCTGGAGTGCCGTCTGCTTCACCGCGACGCCAGCAAGGAGGAGCGGGCGCTTACCCTGCAGCAGTTTCGGGCTGGTAAATTCCCCGTCCTGATCACCACCGACATCGCCGCACGCGGCATCGACATTCAGGGGGTGGAATGCGTCGTCCATTTCGATCCCGCAGCAGATGCCGACGCGTATGTGCATCGCAGCGGCAGAACCGGTCGCATGGGAGCTGCCGGATTGGTTTTCTCCATCATAACGCCGCAGGAGCGGTTTATCATACGCAAATTTGCCAAGCAAACAGGCATTTCCATTGAAGAAAAGGCGATGTCCCACGGGACACTGGTGGATCCTCAGGAACTGCGCCGTCCCAAGCCCGGTACGAAACCCATACATAAGAAAAGCCGCTTTGGAACAAAGTAGGACAAGAAGTGACAAAAATCCATGTCCACAGGAGGTTCCTATGCGGAAGGATCGATTGTACGAAGAGGATTTGCTGGTGAACGGCCGCGTGGGGGGCGAACACCTCTCCCAGCAGGAGAGGCAAACCCTCCGGCGTGAAGCGTCTGAACGAAAGGAGAAAATGGAGGCCGCGAAGCAGCAGCCCATTCAGGAATAAAAGACAGCAGTGAAAGAGCAGCTCAACCCGCGGGTGAACTGCTCTTTGTTGTCTCTATGTAGCGGTTCAACTCGTCCAGCCACTCCTGTGCACGGTTGTAGGGCGTGTCGATCTGCAGCAAGCGGCGCAGCATTTGGCGGATGGCTGGAGTCAGGGTCAGCTCTTCTTCCCAGCTGCGCTCCGGCTGATCCGGTTCGGCCACGTAGCCGGAATAGAGCAAAAACAAAAAGAAGTGACCGAGCGCATAAAGATCGCTTGCCGGCTCCACTTGCCGCTTCAACTGCTTTTCTTCCGGATAGTACGCAATCTCCTTGCCGGAATAGGTAGGGGAGTCACCGATGAAACGAGCCAGGCCGAAGTCAATCAGATGGGGCTGACCGTCGTTCCAGATGACGTTGGGGATTCGCACGTCGCGGTGAATGATCTTGCGTTCGTGCAGGTACACGACAAGCTCTCCCACTTGCTTGATCAGCGAAGCGGCCTCGGCCTCCTCGATCGACATCTGACGATCAAACAGCAGCTCTTCCAGTGTTGGTCCTTCGATGTAGGACATCACTAAAAACGAATCGTTGCGATAGCGGAACGTTTCCCGCCACCGGGGCATCCGCGGATGATTGAGGGCAGCCAGCACCTTCTGTTCATACTGCTGCAAGACTTCTCCTTTGGGCGTGCGACGCAAGCTGGGCCGCACCTGCTTCAGCACGCACAGTTGACCGGTAGGCTGATGCACCGCTTTGTAGGCAATCCCGTAGCTCCCCATTCCGAGCACGGCTTGTAGGGAATAGTCGTGCAGGATTTTCCCCGGTTTATAGGGTTTGTCCAGCACGGCTCTCCTCCACCAGGTTTTGATATTCTGCCACATGGCAGCACCTCCTGTATCATTATCATACCATTTTTTTAAAAAGGTCTGACCAGATTCCTGTCGCTCTGCTATAATCAACTCGTTACACGACAGACAGGAGCAGGAATGAACGATGAATTTTTTGATTGAGTGGGTTTCGTTTTACCTGATTGAGCAGAGCGATGGAGAAGCTGGCACCAAACAGGTACGCATGAGCAAACACCTGTCTTCCGATGAGTATCAGGGCAGCGAACTGCGTCAGTTTCTCGACGGGGAATTTACGCGGATTGCAAAGCGCAAAGCAGAGATCAACCCCAAAAGCGAGGGCAGCCCCACCAAACTGGGTCGATTCGTGCTGGAGGAAGGACATTCGCTGGACTCCAATCCCAATTACGCCCTGCTGCACCGTCTGCTGGCCGCCTCCACAAAGGAAGAAAGCAAACAGCCTTGCCAGGAGCTCGTTCAATTGTATCTTCGGACGTCGCAGGTGCGAGGCGGCGTTTTGCTGATTGTCAAGACCAGGCTGGAGTCGCTTGACGACCGGTACCTGTTTATTCTAAAGTGCGATTTCGAACAGAAAACGGCTGTCATCACTGACGAACGCAGCCTGATTGCCAACGTACAGATGGCCATCAACGCGAAAAACATGAAGTCGCTCATGTATCCGCACATGGTGGAACCGGGTATGAACGATTGGTATCACGTCAAAATCCACCAGTTTTCCCATGCCCGCTACTTTGAGGAATTTTTGCGCTTTATCGAATATCCGCAGACGGTTTCCCAGATCGTTTCCCAGGAAGTGCTGTCGCTGGCCAAACAGCATATCGAATACATCTATCCGGAGGCGACCGAGGAGCGGATGCGCGAAGAAGAGCAGATTGAGCTGATCGCATCCAGTCCGAAGCGGGAACTGTCGGAAAAGTGGGAGCACGAAACAGTGATGGAAGCCATGCAGATCATCACCGACCGCCAGCCAGACGTGGAGCTGAAGTTCAAGCTGGATCACATGCAGATCCGCACACTCCTCGCCGACTACGGGAACCAGCTGCACATCGCCAAGGTGAACGGGCGTTACATCGTTCTTTTGGAAGGGGAGTTCCTGCAGTTTGAGCGGGGGGTATCTCCGGTGGAGTTCGTCAAGCCGAAGCAGTTGCAGGACATCGTTCGGGAATTGGAAGAGCGGAGCAAAACTGCGGCCAGATCGGACAGCACCGACCCGGATGACAGCCCGCCATGGTAAAAGCAGAGGGAAGCAGGAGGAGTTATGTCGGACGCAATGCGTACATCCATACAACGGCGAGTCATTGAGCTTTTGAGGCGCCGACTGCCGGCAGGCTGGACCTGTCAGGCGGAAGGAGAAGGCCTGCTGATCAGCCGCAATCAGGGAGAGGAGTTGCTGAAGAAGCAAATCTCCCTGGCATCTCTGTATACCCGGATTGAGCGAAATCCAGAGGAACGCAGAGAGGCACTTTACGCGTTTGTCTCTCAGGTAGCGGCCTTGATTCGCGGGCAAAGTGCAGACCGTCAACTGACCGGACAAGAGGCGAACATATACCCTGTCATTCGCCATGCCAGTCAGGCGAAGGGAGCCAACTGGATTGCCAGGCAGCATACGGAAGAAACGGTGGTGGCTTACGCGCTTGATCATGGGGACGGCTATTCCCTGATCGACGGGGAGATGCTCCGCGATGCGGGGTGGTCGGACGAGAAACTGCACCGATGCGCGATGGATAATTTAGATCGGCTGCCGTATTCCATCAAAACCCAATACATAGGGGAACATGCGATCCACTTCATCAGCCCGACGGACGGATATGCGGCCAGCCGGGTCTTGCTCCAGCCGCTGCTCGACGAGATGGACAGAACCAAAACTGGAAACTCGCTTGGCGTTGCGGTTCCCCATCAGGATGTTCTGATCCTGGCCGACTTGCACGACGACAATGGAGCGCAGCTGCTGGCTCGTTTGACCTTTGACTTTGCCAGCAAAGGTCCGACGCCGATCTGTCCGCTGCCCTTCTTTTACGAACAAGGGGAGCTTATCCCGTTTCTCGTCGTGCAGCACGGGGACGCAACGAAACGGAAAAAGAAAGGAGAGCCATAGCAAGATGCTGACGAAACAGGAAAAAGAGCTGTTGGAGGAGTGCATGGACGAGCTGTACGATGAGTACGCAAGCTATCGCAAGTCGCTGAAAAAAGACGAGCAGCTGAGCGCCACGTACCAGCTGTTCTTAAGTATCGTGAAAAAGCTGGGGCTGCGACCGCCGAAGGGATAACCGCAAAACAGCGACGGCAAAGATCACGTCATCAGGACCAGCTGCAAAAACCGGCCCGCCTCGTGAATCAGCCAGTATGGCCGGCGCGGGCCATGTATGTACAAACGGGCTGCCGTCTGCAGCATTCGTTCCACCCGACGCTGATCGTTCATCAACCGGGCGCACTCTCCCATCAGCATCCACGGGTAAACATCGCCGGTCTGGAAGGAATCAAAATAGGGGAAGGACGTTTGGATGCGGAAGTAAAGGTGCTCGGCAATCTCCGGGTCTGACAGACCGTAGACAATGGGAAACGCCTGCGATGTGACGTCCGGGTACCATTTGCGCCAGGTCAGATAGGTTCGGTCGTAGACGGCGTAGGTTCGGCGCCAGCTGCTGTACATGGAAGCGATCCCCGCCCGGCATGCGTTCGCTCGCCGTTGGGCCTCTAGCGCCTCTTCCTCTACCCCCAATGCCTGAAACAGATAATGAGCGTCCTCCAAACCTTGCCATACCTCGCAATTGTCCATCAAATACTTGACCCGCCAGGAATGTTTTGCCCACGTCAGACCGTCCCTTTGTTGAAGCAGAGCCATCGCGTGAAAGACGGCGATCAGTTCCGTCTTCCATGGGGCGATCCACTCCGTATTCTCTGAATGTCTCACCACCTCCGCAAGCAGGCTGAACAATGTCGCGTGATAGCTGTCCTCACTGTCTGCCGTACCCGTGTCTACTTCCTTCCCTTCTTCCAGACGAAAGTCGTTTACATAGCCTCGTGTGTTTACGTGCTGCAAGTACCAGTTGACATGCCGTTTAACCGGTTCCCATTCACCAAGCTTCACGAGTGCAAGCAGAGCCAGGTTGGTAAAGTACGGATTGATCTGAGGACGCTCGGGTCCCAACCGAAATGTACCGCTTGGCAATTGGCAGCGGAGCAGGTAGTTCCTTTGACTTTCCACCCATTCATTCATCGCCGTACGTCACCTCCATTTTCTAGGTGAGTCTTGTGACCACCTTCATTCCCAACTCCACCATATTGAGAGAGGATGCGTAATCGTTCGTATCGATTGCCGACAGGGAGGCGCTTTCTTCCAGTTCTTCCGTCCAGTTTTCATCGCGGAACCAATCGTCCCCGTCCGCAGGAGGATGCTCGACGTCTTTCCAGGCGGAGGAAAGCACCGGACTATACAGCTTTGGACGGGAAGCGATGAGTTCTGTTCCGTTGATTCGCTCCCGGTACTTCTTTTCTTCAGGGAAGGGTTTTACCGGAGAAAACAGGTGCGGCCAGTAATCGGCTCGTGACCCGGTGTGAGGGATGCGAAAAGCCCAGTCCCGAATGTTGCGCAGTCTTCTGGAATCACCAAACAGCAACTGGTACAGGGTTTTACCGATGGCGATGCGCTGATGTACCGATGAAAAATGGTGGACGGCGACACCGATGACGCTTAACCGCTTGTCCGTTGGATGCTTTTGATAGGGGAACAAAACCTGATTCAAGGAGAGCACGGATTGAGCAAGAAACTGAAATGTGGAAAGCACGTTCTCGCGAAAAAACGGCTGTTGGACGACGCGCTGATGGATATACTGCTGCTCGTTGATGATCAGGGCACGCGTCAAAAGCACACGTTCCTGTCGCTGCAGGAAATCCTGCCAAATCGGAATCATGAAGCGGGAGACCCCCATCATCGGAAGCAGCCGGGTCAAATCGGTGCGGCTGCGCTTCATCTCCTCGTAAAGCAACAGCTGTGGATAGGCATCGTGGAAAATGAGCCAGTTGCTTCGCTCCAAAAACAGGAAAAAGGCTTTGATTTCGTCTTGATTCATGATGCGGGGGAGCCAGTCACCGCGAAGATCCGTCATGTTCCAGCCGCCGTTGCGGGAGACGAGATGCGCAAGAAACGCCCAATGCAGCTCGGGATGGCGCCGGTAGATGTCCAGATAGGCCATCGTCCGGGTTACGTTGTTGCGATTGGCTGTGGCAGTCCTTCTGCGAATATCAGCTGCGAGCGATTGATCGGGGGGGATGACGGATGGCATGGTGGCAAGTCGCTCCTTGTTTATTCGAATGGATTGTGCGGATGTCCGAAAAAACCATTGCAGGCGAAGAAAAAAGCAGGTCGGTTGCGTGACCCGCTTCTTTGTTATCCAATCATTTCGAGTACGAGCAGTCTCATCAGAAGCCTTTCTTTCGCTTCCTCCCATGTTTCCCCAATCTGGACGACTCGTTCCGACTGGTATTCGGCTTCGGCTATAAAAATTCCATTGTGTTCGTAGATGTGCATGTTGACCTTCCTTTCCTTGCAACCCTTTCAAACATTGTATGCTATAGTGAGAAAGTTGATGCATGAAAGGAGTAGGAACATGAAGATACACATCACGGAAGCGGCGAGTACAAAACTGGCTTCGCTGACGACGGGGACAGGCAGGCTGCTGCGCGTCAACGGTGAGCTGGTCGGCGGTTGTGGAATGAATGTGGAATACTCCCTGGTATGGGATGATCGCCATCCGCAGGACACCGTGTTCGAGAGCAGCGGTTTCGACATCCTGGTCGATCCGGAAACGGAAGGATATATCGGATCTGACCACCTGACGATTGACTACCGGGAAAACCAGGGATTTCGATTGGTTACTCCGCAGCAAATCCTAGCCTACGCCCTGCACCTCAAGGATCGTTGGGCATAAGGGATATTATTTGGGCAAAAATTGCAGGACAAATGCCAGTATCCCTGCGGCGATCAGCGGTCCTACGGGCACTCCGCGGAAAAACGTGACACCGATGATGGTGCCGATCAAAAGGCCGGTGACCACCAGCGGGTTTTGGCTCATCAAGGAGGCGCCGCGTCCGCCGAGGTAGGCGACGAACATGCCAATCAACACGGCCAGGATCGACTGCCAGTGGGTAAACGTCTTCCAGATCGTCTCCGGACCTATTTTGCCGCTGGCCAGAGGAGAGAGCACCCCGATCGTCAACACGATAATACCCAACTGCAGGCCGTACTGTTCCAATACGGGAAACGCCCGTTCAAAGTGAACGAGGCGAAGCAGCAGCAGGACGGTGACGGCGATCGAGATGGTCGGGTTGTTGCCGATAATGCCGAGTGTCAAAAAAGCAAGCAAGACGAGATTGATGATATCCATTCTAGTCCCATTCCTCCAGCATGCCGACGGGAAACCCGATTGCCTCCGTTGAATCGGGAAAACGTCCCCAGGCAAACACTCCGTTGAAATATTCAATGGTAAACGGCTGGTCGTGTTCATACACGCGGTACTGTTTCCCGATGCGAAACCCGTCCGTGCCGAGGTAGTATGACTTGGCCATGAAAAACTTTTGCTGCAGGATGGCGAATTGGGTTTCGTCTCCTGCTTTCTTTTTCTCTTCCGCCTGCTGCCGCAGACGCTCCATTTCCTCCTGAAGTTCGGCAAGTGTCATTTGGCTTAATAAACGCATCGAAAAAAACCTCCCTTTTATCGAACCTATTGTAACAGGAAAGAGGGAGATTGGCGATGCGGAACGAATCAGTAATCGACGTTAAAAAGAAAGGAAGAGTTGTCAATGCATCGATTTGATTTGACCGGCAAAACGGCCATCGTTACCGGAGCGGGAAGGGGAATCGGCAAAGCACTGGCCCTCGGACTCGCGGAAGCGGGCGCACAGGTTGCCGCCGTATCTCGCACCTAC
The DNA here is from genome assembly GCF_044759095.2 of Brevibacillus soli. Classification (NCBI taxonomy): domain Bacteria; kingdom Bacillati; phylum Bacillota; class Bacilli; order Caryophanales; family Paenibacillaceae; genus Brevibacillus; species Brevibacillus soli. Next base: position 66,970 of record NZ_JBIYSM020000017.1, on the reverse strand, counting down.
GCACAGTTGGAGGAGCTGACAGCTGAAATTGAGCAGAGCGGGGGAAGGGCACTTGCGATCGAAGCTGACTTGACCGAGCCGGGTGCCGCGGAAAAAGTGGTGGAAGCCACCGTGCAAGGGCTGGGAGGATTGCACATTCTGGTGAACAACGCGGGCATGAACGTTCGCAAAAAAGCTCTGGACGTAACGGAAGAAGATTGGAATCGGGTCGTTGATCTCGATTTGAAGGCGACCTTTTTCATGAGTCAGGCAGCAGGACGCATCATGTGCGAGCAAAAGTACGGGCGCATCGTCAACATTGCCTCGGTGGCCGGGTTGGTTGCGCTCCGCACGGGAGTAGCCTACGGAGCAAGCAAGGCCGGGGTGGTTCACATGACACGGGTACTTGCTTTGGAATGGAGCAAATTCGGAGTTAACGTCAATGCGATCGCGCCCTGGTATTTCCGCACCCCGTTGACGGAAGCCCTGCTGGATGATCCGGTGTTTTTGCAGGAAGTGCTCAGCCGTACTCCAAGCGGCCGCATTGGAGACTTGGAAGATCTAATCGGTCCAACCATTTTTCTGGCATCGGATGCGGCTGCGTACATTTCGGGACAGACCATCGCCGTGGACGGAGGCATGTCGGTTTACGGATTTTAATTGCAAGAAAACCCAGCCGACACCAGAAAGGGACCCGAATGCTTTCCGAGTGGCTGTATTGGATGTCCAGATTTATAACCTATCGATCAAAAAAAGGGGGCTATCCCTTAGCCGTATTCACGGCTTTTGGGACAGCCCCAATTGTTTGGGGGCGATTGAGAAAAAGGCCGATCCGGACAACCAGGTTCATTTCGCTCTCACCCGAAATGAGCCCGGCAGCTGATGTCTCATTCGCAATAGGCATAATTAGATAAGTGTTCGACCTAAGCATGCGTACGGCGAAAAAGCTGTTCCATCAAGAATCGGGATTTTTCTCAATACGTTGAAAATGTGCTTACGAGTTATACTGTAACAAGGAAAAGTAAAATCGTGATAAAATAAAAATAAATAAAAGTGAAAAATAGTGTGCAAAAAGAAACGGTCAGTCTTAACGGCAAAAGATGTGGTTCTCAATCCGGACGGCTTGCGAACGTGACCAGATCCAGCTTGACGTTGCCGTTTTCGGGTTAAAGAAGTAAAGCGCTCCCTTGGAGGGGTCTTTGCCGTTAACCGCATCGCGCACTGCCCGGCGGGCGGTTTCATCCGTTTTCGCTGGCAGTTTCCCGTTTTTCACCGGGGAGAAGGCATTGGGCGCAAAAATCACTTCACGGACTGTATTGGGAAACTGCGGGGATTCCACCCGATTTAATACAACAGCGGCAATCGCCACTTGACCCTCGTACGGCTCTCCGCGTCCTTCCGCGTAAACCAGACGTGCGAGCAATTCCATGTCACGTGCCGTTACTTTTATTTTTCCGGAACGTGCAATGATTCGCTCTGCATCTCTGCTGACGGTCACGCGTTTGCGTTGTGTCTTTCGGGGAGCTTCCGCAGTATCTTCCATGGCAATGCCGCTGGATACATGGTTCCCTGCAGAGTCTTCATGAGTCAGGTTTGGTGCTGTCGCACCGGTAGGGGTACCCAATAAACAGGCAACAAACAGAATGACAGAGTTACAAAAGAAGAAAAAGCGCGTACGCGCTTCTTTGGTTCTCATTGGCAAACCACTCCTTTTCGCTTTTTGGCTTGCGGCTACGGAAGCGAATCGGTCACCTGCAAGTCTAGCGATGAACCGGGAGCAGTTCAATAGGGAGTTGGTTCCATAGAAGGTTTTGGCTGCCTGAATGCTGGTAGAAAAAAAGACAAAAAACGCCGAGACAAGGTTCCATCATTGCCTGCGGCGTTTTTCTTGGTGTATAAGAATTTATAAATTTGGACCTCCCATACAGCCGCTAGAAAAGTGTTCGGGGCCCGCCGGCGAAAAAAGGGACCCCACTCGGTTCAGCGATAGCTACCGCCGAGTGGGGTGAGAATAGCTAATGCCGGGTGGGTTTTCTTAGATCGTTTACTTCTCTGTGATGGTAATGGTTTTGATCTTGATTGGCTGCTCCGGCACGCTTTCCTCACCGGTAGTCGGATTTTTTTTCACTTTTACGGCTGCGATCTTTTGCACGACATCCATTCCGCTGGTCACTTTTCCGAAGATCGTATAGTTCGGATAGTTATCCAAGCCGGTCACTTCCTCTCCGGAGCCGATGAAAAACTGGCTGCCGTTGGTATTCCGGCCGGCGTTGGCCATCGCCACCACACCAGGTTCGTATTTGTGTCCATTGTTCAATTCATCTTCGAACGTGTAGCCGGGACCGCCCATTCCAGTGCCCAGCGGGTCGCCCGTCTGAATCATAAAGTCCTTGATTACGCGGTGAAACGTAACGTTATCATAAAACTTGTCCTTGGCCAAAAAGACGAAATTGTTCACCGCTTTCGGCGCGTCTTTGGCAAACAACTGTACGGTGATGTCACCCATCGTCGTTGAGATGGTAGCCGTATACTGTTTGTTCGGATCGATCTGCATGGCTGGCGGCTTTTCGTACTTTTTCTCCCCGGTCGGGCCTGGCGGGCTTGCCGGCGTTGTGTCCTGTTCAACCGGCTTGTTGGCAGGCTGCGCAGGAGCCGCATTGTCGCTGCTAGAGCATCCGGCAATCAGCATGGCTAACAGCAAACAAACACTCATAGTGCTGAAGAGTCGTTTCATCTGGTTGCACCTTCCTTTTCTATCAGGTTTGTCTGTTCGGACAGGATTATAGCACAACTGGGCAGGAAAATTCCAATTCCCTTCTTTTTGGAAAAAGAAAGAGGCACAACAGGACAACTATGGTATAATGTAAGAAAACCTGACACAGGAGTGGAGAACATGCCGAAACGATTTGAAACCAAGACTGTCCACATTCGTCATCAACATTTGGCTGAAGATGTCAGCAAAGCGACGCCCATCTACCAGACCTCCGTCTTCGCTTTTCCCGGATTGGAAGAAGTAGAGCAGTACTACGCAGGAGAGCGGGATTATTTGTATACGCGCAATGGCAACCCCAATCAAACAGAGCTGGCTGATGCCGTCGCAACGTTGGAACAAGCGGAAAAGGGAGTGAGTGCCGCATCCGGCATGGGCGCCATCATGGCCGGTTTGCTCGCCGTGCTGAAGCCAGGGGACCACATTCTCGCGTCCCACGAGATTTATGGCGGGACGTACGCCCTGCTGCACAAGGAGCTGTCCCGCTTCCACATCGAGCTGGAATGCATTGATTTGACCAGGCTGTCCACCCTGACCGAACATGTGCGGCCCAACACCCGCATGTTGTTCTTGGAAACAATCACCAACCCACTGCTCACGGTAGTCGACATGCCGTTTTGGATCAAAGAGGCCAAGAATCACGGTTTGATTGTGATGATCGACAATACCTTTGCCACGCCGTACCTGGTTCGGCCGATTGCCTTCGGCGCCGATCTGGTGGTGCACAGTGCGACGAAGTACATTGGCGGTCACAGCGACGTCACGGCGGGGGTCCTCGTCGGTCGGGGCGATCTCATTGACCGCGCCAGGGAAATCGTAGTGAATTACGGTGCCTCGCTCAGTCCGTTTGAAGCATGGTTGACTGCCCGCGGTCTGAAGACACTCGCGCTCAGAATGGAGCGGCAATGCGACAACGCAAAGCAAGTGGCTGCCTTCCTCTGCACCCATCCGGCTGTGAAGGCCACCTACTACCCGGATGAAAAGTCTGCCTCTTTTTTCCACCACCGAAAACAGGGAGCCATGGTTTCGTTTTGTCTGGCGGATGAAAGCAAAATCTACCACTTTTACCGTTCGCTCAACTGGATCAAACTGGCACCGTCACTGGCAGGTGTCGAGACCAGCGTTTCCCATCCGGTGACGACATCCCATCGCGCGTTTACGGAAGAACAGCGGCAGGCCACCGGTATTACGATGGGTCTTGTCCGTCTGTCCGTCGGCATTGAAGCCGTGGAAGACATCATTCAGGAACTGAATCAGGCATTGTCACAGTAAGCCTGGTGATGCATGTTTTTCCTATTTGGAAATTTTTGATACACTCGTGTTATTGCCTGCGGACGCACCATTTTGCCCAGGTTCAGCACGAGTGTTTTTGTTTGATTGGAAAAATAATTTTGATAACTTCGTGACGTTTCTCCACGATGGTTCGTCAATGGAGATAGAGCAGGTCAGAATCTACCGCGCCCGAATCATGTAGATGGCGACATCCCCCTGCTTGAAGCTTGAGAAGTGCGCCGAACCGCATGTTCGGCTGCTGGAGGATAGGTATATGGGAATGCCGATGGAACGGACAGATCGGACGCCGGCTTCCGCGCCCCGCAGCGACTATTACGAGACACGTGACTTTACGGAACTCTACGACGAGTTCTTTGACCGGGTCAACCGGTACTTGCGCTATCGCGTACATAACACGTGGGACGCTGACGATTTAACGACGACTGTCTTTTTAAAAGCTTTGGAAAAATTTGATCAATACAGTAGAACAAGTCCGTTTGCTTCCTGGATCTTTCGCATTGCCCACAACACATTCATCGACTTCGTCCGCAAAAATCGGGAGCTGCCGGTGGATCAGGAAGAATTGCTGGGAGGAGAGCCGGACGACACGTGGCAGCCGGAGCGTCAAGCCTTGAGCAACGAAGAAATCCGCCTGCTGCGAGACCGGCTTGACCTCTTGACCCAGGACCAGCGTGACGTGCTGACGCTCCGGTATTTTGCCGACCTGAAAATCATCCAGGTGGCGGAAGTCCTGGGCAAAACCGAATCGAGCGTCAAAATGATTTCCTACCGGGCCTTGCAGCAGCTTCAAAAAATGTACGAAAGGGGAGACCGCGGATGAGAGAAGACGAGCGATTATCTCTACAAGACGAACATGATGCAACGATTGCGCAGCTACTCACTCATTTGCAGCAATTGCGCCGGTCGGTACCCGTTAATTACCAGTTAAAAGCGGATTTAAAGGAAAGACTGCTCCAGCGCATGAAAGAACTGGAAATCAATCAACAGGACACCCTTCACGCCCAACTCAGGAGAAAACGGCGGGTGGCCTGGTGGTTGTCGGGAGCGATTGCCTTGACACTGGCGTCCGCTCTTGGGATCTGGACGAGCAGTCCGCTGAAGGTGACAGAGCCTGCCCTATTGACGATGTCAACCCCTTCTGCAGCGGAGCAGGTGGACATCAATCCGGACGGATCGTATATCGCCTATGTTTCCGCGGATGCCAGGATTTATATGAAGTCGTTGGAGGAAAAAGGGAAAGAAGGAAAGGTTGGCCTGCCGCATGACACAGGCACGTATCAATCTCTCTCCTGGGCGAACAACAATCAGCAATTGGCGGTCGTGGAACAAAAAGGACCCCTGTCGCGCCTGTGGCTGGTTGACTTGGCCTCGCCAGGCATCCACACCAGCAGCCGCTTGTTGAAGGAGGAGAGCGGCGCGGTATTTCGCGTCCCAGCCTGGTCGCCGGCCAATGATCAAATTGCCTACGCCAAAGTGGTAAGCGGTAAAGAGGAGCTCTGGATTACCAGCACGGTTTCCTTTCACGAGCGGAAGCTGACGGAAGGAGGACAGCCCGAGTGGTCACCGGACGGTCGACAGATCGCCTTTGTAAAGGGCGGTAGTGTGTCCGTCATCGAGCTGGCTACCGGTAACATTACGGCTTTGGGTACAGGTTCCTGGCCTTCCTGGCAGAGCGACGACCGGCTTACCTATACGACTCGGGAGGGCAGGTTGGCTGAGGTGCAGATGGATGCGCATCCGCCCGTAACTACCCTGGTTCCTGTCGGCAACCTGTCGAACGAGAAGCTGGTTCGAGCCAATTGGGCGGCTGATAAAAAACACCTGCTGCTCGCACATCAGACGGACGAACAACCGACGCTCGTGTTCTCGCTGGCACGATGACGAGAAGAGAGGAGAAAACCGATGAAATGGAGATGGCTTTTGGTTCTCGGACTATGGCTGGCTTCCGTACAGCCTGCGGCTGCCGAGGACCAATTGGACCTGTCGGTTCGGGTACCGCTTGAAGGGGCGGTAAAATACAACAGCTGGATTCGTTTGGAGGTGACAGTTACGGCCGGAGATCAGCCTGTTTTCGGATTTCTGGAACTGGGGCGGCAAAACTTCCCCCAGTTGAGTCTGGATGAAAGCATCCGGCAAAAACTGTCACTGGCGAAAAGGGAAACCAGGCAATTTACTTTCGACCTGCCGACAGAGATGTTTATGAACAACACGGAAATCCGGATCAGGCAGGGAGACGAAGTATTGCTGAGCGAACCGGTCCCCCGCATGGAGCCGAGGGGAGAGCGCCTCGTCGGAGTTGTCAACGCCAACGAATCGGCGTTCCATTTCTTGGCCATCAACGGGGCTGCCGCCGGCCAAGGCGCTCCCTATGTCGTAAAGCATTTGAATGCAGACTCCCTTCCTGACGAATCCTGGATTTACAAAAATCTTGACATACTGGCCCTGGGAAGCGATGAGATCCGCGCATTGAATCAACGGCAGGTAGCCGCCATCAAGGAGTGGGTGCGTCGGGGAGGCGTGGTCATTTTGTCGGCTGGGCCCAACCAGGATCAAGTCGTCAAGCCCTTTGAAGATCTGCTGTCGGTTCAATCCGGTATGAGCGGCAATCGTACCAATCTGGATGAATTCCGGCAATACACGGGGGAAAAAGTCCTGCCCTTCTCTGACATCCCCGTGTATCACAAGGACTTGCCGCTGTTTCTCTCCAAACAGGCGGGAATTGGAGTGATCCTGTTCGCCAACTACGACGTCACGGCGGAACCCCTGGCGTCCTGGCAGCACAATCGGCAGCTTTGGCAAAACGTCCTTGCCAAACATCAGGCAATCGAAAGCATGGAAAAAAGGGAAGACCGCAGCCTCGTTGATATGTCGCTTCTCCAGCTTAGCAAGTTCATCCCGGGAGTAAAAACACCTTCTGTCGGTTGGATCATCCTGATCTGGTGTGTGTATTTGCTTGTTGTCGCTCCCCTTTTGTACGTGTTATTGAAGCGGGTGAAACGAAGAGAATGGGCTTGGGGAATCATCCCCGCGACCGCGATTCTTTTATCGGCTGGTGTGTACCTAATCGGCAAGCCGCAGGTTTTGAAAGAGGATACCAGCTTTCATGTGACCGCACTTCGCATCCTGGACGACAAACTGGCGGAAGTGCAGTCGGCAGCTTCGTTTGCGACGGTTTCCGGCGGTGATTACGAAGTGGTAACGGAAAAAGGGTACATATCGGTACCGCTTTCATTTACCAGAGGCAGCATGCAGCCGCAGGGCACGATCAGTATCCAACAGGATCAGGATGAAAGAGCGCTGACGTTTGAAAAGGTGCCGTATCTCTCCGTGAAGCAGGCGACTGCCACCGGGATCATGTCAGATGCAGGCAGCTTTCACACAAACATGACGGTGAAGGAAGATCGGCTTCAGGGGACGGTCCGGAACAATACCGCGTTCGATTTGGAGCAGGCTTATATCGAAATGGGGCTGCAGCGAATTCCCGTCGGTACGCTAAAACAGGGGGAAGAAAAGCAGATTGACGCCAAGATCGAATCGTTTTACCTGTCTGGCGATCAACGGCAACCGAATGCCGGCCCTTCTTCCGCGGAACAGCAGGTTGAGCGTTTGAAAGCCAACGCGCTGGCGGGAAACATCCCGCACCAGATCCGCGTCGTCGGCGTAAGCGACAAGCCATTGCCGATCTTCAGCATGCGCAGGGAGAACAAAGCCCACTACTGGAATATTCTCAGCCAGTTGGTGCGACTGCAACCTTCTTTGGACGGCACCTTGATCTATCCGTACGGACTTTTGCCGGTTCACGTTGTTGCGACAGAAGGTTCGCTCGAAGGTCGTTCACCATATCTGTGGGAGTTGGGAAAAGGCAGTGTCACCTATGGTCTCGCCGCAGGACAGGTGCACTCTGCAATAAAACGTGTTACCGTGCCGGTGGATCACAGTTCGTTCCGCCCGTTTAAGCGGGAAATCTACCACGCCAAGAGCGGACAGTGGAAAGAACTTCCTCGCGAGCAGCGCGTTGAACTGAGCGGAAACGTCGGCGAATATATCAATCGCGACGGCATGATTTTGATTCGCTTTACCAATACGACGGAACAGCGCATCTCTTTGCCTACGCCGTTTTTCCAAGTTGAGGGGGAGGAGAAGAGATCATGATCCGTACTGAAAACCTGACAAAGCGCTACGGCAAGCTGGCAGCGCTGACCGATTTGAACCTGCAAATCGAAAAAGGAAAGGTGTTCGGATTCATTGGCCCTAACGGCGCCGGCAAGTCAACGACGATGCTGATTCTCTCCACACTGCTGGAACCGTCGGAGGGCAGGGCGTACATCTGCGGCTATGACGTCGTGAAAGAACCGAAAGCGGTTCGACAATCACTGGGGTATATGCCTGACTTCTTTGGGGTTTACGACAACCTCACCGCAACAGAGTACCTGGATTTTTACGCCGGCGCTTACAACATCCCTGCCTCCAAACGCAAGTCGCTGATTGCCGATTTGCTGGAGCTGGTCAATTTGTCCAACAAGTCGGATGCGTACGTGGACTCACTTTCCCGTGGAATGAAGCAGCGGCTTGGGTTGGCTCGCTGCCTGGTGCACAGCCCGGACGTGTTGATCCTCGATGAGCCTGCTTCAGGGCTGGATCCGCGTGCTCGCATCGAGATGCGGGAAATCCTGAAACAGCTGCGCGGGATGGGGAAGACGATCCTGATCAGCTCCCACATTTTGCCGGAGCTGGCGGAGTTGTGCGATGAGATCGGCGTGATTGAAAAAGGGAAACTGATCGCTTGCGGAGCGGTGGACGAAGTCAGTGTCCATACCCGAGGAATTACCATCATGGAGGTCAAAATTCTCAACCGATTTGAGGAAGCGCAGGAAATCCTGCAGCAATTCCCGCATGTCAAACGACTGGATGACAAAAACAGCCACTTCCGGTTCCACTTCACAGGATCAGAGGCGGACAAGGCGGAATTGCTCCAGCGGCTGATCCAGGCTGGCATCCCGGTGGTCCACTTCGGTGACTCCAAGGAAAACCTGGAGGATGTATTCCTGGCGATTACGGAAGGGGTGGGTAACTGATGAAGACCTTTCTCACCAACCCGCTCATCGTGAAAGAGATGCGGGAGCGTTTTCGCACGAAGAAAACGGTATGGATGCTCGCACTCTATCTGTTGGTGATGGGAGCCATTTTGCTCGGCTTCCTGTATGTTACCCCCATGGGCAGCGCCTCCCTGGGGGATAACCGGAACTTGTTCATCATGACCGCGTTGATCCAGTACGCCATGATCTGTTTTATAGCTCCCGCGCTTTCAGCCGGTGCCATCAGTGGAGAGAGAGAGCGTCAAACGCTGCAGGTCCTGTTGACGACGCAGCTGTCGCCTACGAGCATCGTGCTCAGCAAGCTGGTCACATCGCTTGCTTTCATCTTTTTGCTCGTGGTGGCTTCCATGCCGCTCTACAGCTTTGTCTTTTTGTACGGAGGCATATCGCCTGAGCAATTGGCTTCACTGGTATTCTTTTTTACCGTAAATATCGTGTTTTTCGGCTCGCTGGGGTTGTTTTGTTCCACCTGGATCAAACGGACCGGTGTCAGTACCATCACAGCCTACGGAATCGCGTTCTTTTTCGTGGTGGGAACGGGATTGCTGCTGATCTTTCTAGGAGAATTGCTTCATGAGCTGTACCCGATGGCTTTTCGCAATTTCGACGGAGTCTGGAATGTGTTCGGTCTGCAGATTCTGGCTGCATTGAATCCGGTTATCGTGTTGTTTAGCATCCTGGGAGAAAACATCGGTCCGTTCATGCGCTATTTTATGCCCCCTTGGGTGTTCTTCTCCCTTTGCTACCTGGCGATGAGCCTTGTGTTGATGGTCTGGAGCTCGTATCTGCTGACGCCGGTTCGCCGAAGCTGGTGGAGTTGGAAGAAGTAGTCTGCTTCGTGTACAATGTAGAGAGTTTGTTTGAAAAGGAGGTAGTTTTGTGACCAATCAGGAAGTCCAAATTATCGATTTTGAAGAAATGCTCAGCTTTATCGAACAACGTCTGGCACAGGCCGGAAAAAAAGTGGATCGCGAATCCATTATTATGATTTTGCAGGCAGAAGAAGCCTTTTTGATGGAAAAGGGCGTTCTGCAGGAACTGGAAGAGTAGAATGGAGAGAAAAACAACCTGCCGATGGGTACAGGTTGTTTTTTTATTTGGGAGACATTTTGGTAACGCTTGGCAGGGAGAAGTGCAAAAAAACACGAATATAGAAAAGAATGGTAATAGTCTGGGTCCAGGAGGTTGCTGTTGTTGATGAAATCTGCGAATGGTTCACGTACCGGGAACGGCCTCTACTTCTCCGTCTTTCAACAAAGTCCGGACCCAATGTTCGTGCTTTCCTCCCAACTGCTCATTATCGAAGCAAACATGCAGGCGGAACAATTCGCCCATGTGGCTTTGAAAGAGATGATCGGAGAACCGATTACCCGCTTCTTTCCACAAGATGCGGCAGTCATTGAAGACCGGCTGCACCAAGTCCATCAGCAGAAAAAGGAAACGCAGCTATCGCTATATAGGGAGCGAGATGGTGTCAGAACCGCGGTCGATTGCATGTTTTTCCCCCTCATCGGCCCGGATGAAGAAGCGGCCGGTGTCATCGCCAGCTTTCGCCCCCGTGTGGTCGAATCGGCTACGGAAATCACGGAGCGAAAGCATATGGAAAAGGAACTGTTTGAAGCAGAATCGCTGTATCGAAGTCTGGTCGAGAACACGCTGGTTGGCGTATACATTGCTTATGTAGAAGAAAAAGGCTTTGTTTACGTCAATCCGCGCATGGAGGAAATGTTTGGATATACACAAGCAGAGCTTGTGAAAATGAGTGCCGCTGATTTGGTGGTTCCCGAAGAACGGGAGATTGTACGCTTGAATCAACGTAGACGGGAACAGGGAGACCGCTCCAGTGTGGTCTACAAGTTTCGCGGCCTTCATAAGAACGGCAATGTGATTTCCTTGGAAGTCATACAAAAAACCACACTTTACAAAGGGAAGAGAGCCGTAATCGGAATGCTTCTGGACAATACCGAGCGCAGACAGGCAGAGGAAATGGTGCGAAAGTCAGAGCTGTTGTCCGTCGTCGGCCAACTGGCTGCCGGGGTGGCTCACGAAATTCGCAACCCGCTTACGTCACTGAAAGGATTTGTTCAGCTGTTGCAATCCCATGTACAGGACAAGCAGGACTACCTTTCGATCATGCTGTCCGAATTGAACCGGATCGAATATATCATCAGCGAATTCCTGGTGTTGGCCAAACCGCAAAACGTTGTCTACAAGGAGCGGGACGTGCGCCCCTTGTTGGAACACATCATCGCCCTCGCTGAGACGCATGCCATCATGCATAATGTGCAAATCGCCGCCGTCTATGAAAAGGAGCTTCCCTTGGTCAAATGCGAGGAGAATCAGCTGAAGCAGGTGTTTCTTAACCTGTTGAAAAACGCTGTCGAGGCGATGTCGGGCGGAGGAGAAGTGCGGGTCGAAGTACGATGGGAACAGCAAAAGAACCTGTTGATTCGCTTCGTCGACCAGGGCTGCGGGATTGCGGAAGAACGAATTCCCAAATTGGGTGAACCCTTTTACACCACGAAAGAAAAAGGCACGGGGCTTGGTCTGATGGTCAGCTACAAAATCATTGAAAACCATGGCGGAACCATAAACGTGATCAGCAGGGAACGGAAGGGGACCACCTTCGAAATACGATTGCCTGCCTGTAACCCATGAAGGTCTTGACCCAATAATGCCATGAAATCTTTTTGCTTCTTTTGGTAAAACCAAGTAAGATGGTATGGAAGCCATATACCCGTAAAGGACGTGAACGCAATGAACCATGAAGAAGACAACAAGGACTTGGAACTTGGCGACATTATTACACTCGACGATGAAAACGGAGAACCGCTGGGCGACTTCGAAGTAATCGCGCTGTTTGAAAACAACCAAAAGAATTACGTTGCATTGACCAACGCGATTGATGAAGAAACGGATACCGAAGAGGATCTGGAAGAAGAAGTGGACATTTTCGTTTTCCAATTGGAGGGAGGAGAGCTGGTTCCGCTCGAAGAAAACGATCAGGATGAAGTTTACGCCAAACTGAACGAAGTGCTGGAAGATATCGAGCTGGTTGATGCGGAAGAGAAGTAAAACCAAAGCCACTGCAGGCAAGCAGTGGTTTTTTTCTGTTCGGAGGGTGCAGTGTTTTCTCCAAAAAAACGTGAAGAAAAAGACCGGGGAGGCCCCGGCTGTTGACTGTTTCAGTCGTTCATTTTTATGATGTTATCCTTCAGGTCACGTACGACGAGGAGGCAGGTGTAGTCACTCTCCTGCAGCTCGCGAAAGAGTGCGGACGCTTCATCCTTGGTTAGTCCCAACTTTTCCAGGCGGGTGCGAATCTCTTCGCCGCCGTTGTCGAAAAAGTGGGCCTTGCTGTCGATATCGCCGACGGCGCTCTCGAAGTGGGTGCTGTATTTGTAGAAGTTGTTCCGCTGATTGGAGTGGTTCTTGTCGGGGTTCCACTTGATCACCCAGATGTCGTCCTTGTGGTAACCAGAGGAGTTGAGTGCCTGAATGTCGGAAACAAGTTCCTGATCGTATCTATGGAATTTGACGAATGGCTTCGTTGCGCTGATCACGTGAAATTCCCCCTAACGGTGTGTGGTGTCTCTCCCATAGTGTGTCCACTCTCGGTGGCGGAATACCCGAATATCTTTGACGTTCCTTCGCGACTAGTGCTACACTAGGGAAGGTGAATTCCTGAAGGACGAGGAGAGTTTTTGTCATGCCAAAGTTTAAGTTGTTTGCCAACAAAAAGGGTGCCGCTGACCAAAAGCGCAACAACCAATACGTCAAGTTTGCCCGACAAATTTATGTGGAAGCGAAAAAAGGCGGCCCCGATCCAAACGCCAACCTGAAGCTGAAGGCGATCATTGCGAACGCTCGGGCCATCAACATGCCTTTGGACAATATCGAACGCGCCATCAAAAAGGCAACCGATACGGGAAACGCCGACGACTACGAGGAAATTCGCTACGAAGGTTACGGTCCGGGAGGCGTTGCCGTCATCGTGGAATGCCTGTCTGATAACCGGAATCGGACCGCAGCAGACGTGCGGGCGATTTTTAACAAACGCGGAGGAAACTTGGGCGAAACCGGCTCCGTGAGCTTTATGTTTGACAAAAAAGGCGTCATCGTAATCGACCGCGAGAAGTTTTCCGTGGACGAGGACACCATCCTGATGCAGGCGCTGGAAGCAGGCGCAGAGGACGTCATCATCAACGACGACAGCTTCGAAGTGCATACCCATCCGCACGAACTGGATCAGGTAAAGAGCAGACTGGAAGCCGAGGGATACACGTTCGAAAATGCATCCGTCCAGTGGATTCCGCAAAATACGGTGAAAATCTCCGGAGACGACGCAGCCAAAATGCTGAAGATGATGGAAGCATTCGAAGAAAACGACGATGTGCAAAACGTATACGCCAACTTTGAAATTGACGACGAGGAAATGGAAAAGCTGATGGCATAACCAAAAGGGGCCGTTCATTGCGAACGGCTCTTTTTTTCCACACGGCACCGGCTAACGCTGCGCTGGCAGGGCACCCGCCTTTTTTCTCCAGGAGCGTTGAAGTGGCCCATGCCGATACGGTACAATAGCGATTAAGTGTTCGCCTTTTTACGGAAGCTGTGAACAGAGGGGAGAAGCGAATGAAGGAAGCAGACACACTCAGCTATACCGAAGAAGATATTCAGGTACTGGAAGGCTTGATTGCCGTTCGCAAGCGGCCGGGCATGTACATAGGCTCCACCGGCAGCCGCGGGCTTCATCATCTCTTGTGGGAGATCGTCGACAATGCGAAGGATGAAGCGCTGGCCGGTTTTAACGATAAAATCATTGTGACGCTGCACAAGGATGACAGTGTCAGCGTAGAAGACCACGGACGGGGAATCCCCACTGGCATGCACAAAACAGGCCGTCCCGTACCGGAAGTGATCTTTACCACCCTGCACGCCGGAGGAAAGTTTGGCGGCGGCGGGTACAAAAAAAGCGGCGGTCTTCACGGCGTAGGCTCCAGCGTGGTTGTTGCCTTGTCCAAATGGCTGGAAGTGGAGATTCATCGCGAAGGCAAAATACATACGCAGCGTTTTGAATACATCATCGACGCGCAGGGGAACGAGCACGTCGGCAAGCCGGTAACGGATCTGGTCGTCGTCGGCACAACCAAACGCACCGGAACCACCGTTCGTTTTTTGCCGGACGAAGCTGTGTTCGGCAGCGCACGCTTCGATTATGAATTGATTCGCGACCGTTTCCGCGAAACGGCTTTCCTCCTGAAAAAACTGCGCATGGTTCTGATCGACGAGCGGGGAACGGAAAAGAAGCGGGAAGAGTTCTATTACGAAGACGGATTGAAATCATACGTGGAGTACCTGAACGAAGGAAAACAGACGCTCCATCCGGTCGTCTACTTTGACGGCGAGAAGGACAACATCTACGTGGAGTTGGCGTTCCAGTACAACGACGGCTATACGGAGACGCTGGCCTCCTATGTAAACTCCATCCCGACGACGGACGGGGGCACCCATGTAACCGGATTCCGCAATGGCACGACGCGGATTTTTAACGAGTTTGCCCGGAAAAAAGGGTTTCTTAAGGAAAAAGATCCCAATTTGACCGGAAATGATCTGCGGGAGGGCTTCCTTGGCGTCCTCTCCTTGCAGATGGCCGATGTCCAGTTTGAGTCCCAGACAAAGGACAAGCTGGGCAACGAAGAGGCGCGTACCATTGTCGAGCAGATCGTCTCGGAGAAACTGGGCTTTTTCCTCGAAGAAAATCCCGAGATCGGCAAGCTGTTGATCGAGAAAGCAGTCCGCTCTGCGGAGATTCGCGAAGAACTGCGTAAGCAACGGGAAGCGCTGCGCGGTGACAAGAAGGGCAAAGGGGCAAAAAAACGCAAATCCATTTCGGATAAATTTGCTCCGCCCCAGTACAAGGATCCCAAGCGAAACGAACTGTTCCTTGTAGAGGGAGACTCGGCAGGCGGATCCGCGAAGCAGGCGCGCAACTCCGAGTTTCAGGCGATATTCGGGTTGAAGGGAAAACCGCTCAACACCGAAAAGGCAAAGCTTTCCGACATTCTGGCCAACGAGGAGTTCCGAACGATCCTGGAAGTGCTGGAGACAGAAATCGGCGAAGATTTCTCCATCGAAAACTGCGCCTTTGACAAGATCATCATCATGTCCGACGCAGATGTGGACGGCTCTCACATTCAGGCGCTGCTCTTGACGTTTTTCTTCCGATACATGCAGCAGCTGATCTCGGCCGGCAAGCTGTACATCGCCCAGCCGCCGCTGTATCAGGCACGCAAGGAGAGCAGGGGGAAACTGGCAGAGGTTGTCTACTGCTGGAACGACTACGAGCTGGAACAGGCGCTCAAGCGTCTTGGCCGCGGAGCCGAAGTCCAGCGCTACAAAGGTCTGGGCGAAATGAACCCCGACCAGCTGTGGGAGACGACGATGAATCCCGAGACGCGCAAGCTGATCAAAGTGCAATTGGAAGACCTCGCCCATTGCGAGAAGCTCGTCACGGTGCTGATGGGGGACAAGGTTCCGCCTCGCCGGGAGTGGATCGAAAGCCATGTCACCTTTGAAGTGGGAGAGGATGAATAACCATGCTGTCGAACAAAGTGATTGAACAAAGCTTTGCGGAAATCATGGGGAAACGCTTTGGCGACTACGCCAACCTGGTGATCCTGTCCCGCGCCATTCCTGACGCCCGCGACGGCTTGAAACCGGTACAGCGCCGCATTTTGTACGCGATGTACCAGGAAGGCAACACCAATGACAAGCCGTACAGAAAATCGGCAAAAACCGTGGGATATGTGATGGGTACGTACCACCCTCACGGAGACAGCGCCATCTACGAGACGATGGTCCGCATGGCGCAGTGGTGGAAGATGCGCCAGGTGCTGATTCAGGGGCACGGCAACTTCGGAAGCCTGGACGCCGACCCGCCGGCGGCGATGCGTTACACCGAGTCCCGCTTGTCCGCGCTGGCGAACGAGATGCTGCGCGATATTGAAAAAGACACGGTCACCTTTATTCCCAACTATGACAACTCTGCGATGCAGCCTGCCGTGCTGCCGTCGCGTTTTCCCAATCTGCTGGTCAACGGCGCTTCCGGTATTGCGGTCGGTTTTGCCACCGACATTCCCACCCATAACCTGGGGGAAGTGATCGACGCCACGATCGCTCAGATGAAAAATCCTGACATCACGCTGGATGAGTTGATGCAGCATGTGAAAGGACCCGATTTTCCAACGGGCGGTATTGTTCAAGGGATCTCCGGCATTCGTAAGGCGTTCGAAACGGGACGCGGCCAGTTTATCATCCGCGGCCGCACCTTTATCGAGGAGCCGAAGGGCAGCAAAGTGAAAAAGATCGTCATATCGGAAATTCCCTACGACGTGGTCAAGTCCAAGCTGGTCGCGCAGATTGACGAACTGGTGATGGAGAGGAAGATCGAGGGCGCACTGGCAGTCCGCGACGAAACCGGGCGGAAAGAAGCGGAGCAGAAAAAGGTGCGGATCGTCGTCGATATCCGCAAGGACGCCGACGAACATGCCATTCTCAATTACCTGTACAAAAACACCGACCTGCAGATCTACTACAACTACAACATGAATGCGATCCATGAGGGCACCATCCGCCAGATGGGCTTGAAAGAGTTGCTGGATGCGTACATTGCCCACCAAAAGGAAGTGGTGACCCGCCGTTCCCAGTACGATCTGGAAAAAAAGCGGAACCGGGAGCACATCGTTCAGGGATTGATCCGCGCCAAATCCATTCTGCGGGAGATCGTCGACACGATCATGGACTCGGAGGACCGGGCAGACGCCAAGAAAAACATCATGGAGAAGTTCGGATTCACGGATGTGCAGGCGGACGCCATCCTCAGCATCCAGCTGGCTTCCCTTACCCGTTTGGACATCGTCAAGCTGGAGAAAGAATTGAATACGCTGGCGAAAGAAATCGTCGAGCTGGAAGCCATTCTGGGCAGCGAGAAAAAGCTGATCCAGGTGATTACCGGGGAATTGACGGAAATCAAGAAACAGTACAGCAACCCTCGCCTCACGGAAATTCAGGGGGAGATCGAGGAGATCAAAGTGGATATCGCCATGCAGATCAATGCGGAAGACTGCATCGTGACGCTCACCAACGAGGGCTACATCAAGCGGACCAGCCCGCGTTCCTTCAAATCGATGGGCGGAACCATCGACACATGCGGCGTCAAGGAAGGAGACAGGGTCCGGTACTTCTACGAGACGAACACGTCCCATACGGCGCTCTTCTTCACGCAGGACGGAAAATATTTCGCAACGCTGGTGAACGACATACCGGATGAGAAGTGGAAGGATATCGGCTCGGCACTGGTCAACATCATCCCGTTGGAGAAGCAGCAGCAAATCGTCGGCTTCCACATCGTAGAGAACTTCAAACTGCCGCTGTACGTCTGTCACGTCTCCCGTTTAGGACTGATCAAGAAGACGCCGCTCTCCGAGTATGAGACCAACCGTTCCGGAGCGCTGGTGGCAGCGAAGCTGAAAGGCGAGGACGACGAATTCGTTGCCGTTTTGCTTGCCAACGAAGAAGGCGCGTTTTTCGCCGCCTCGAAAGAAGGGATGGGCATTCGCTTCCTGCGCAGTGAAGTGTCTCCAACCGGCCGGGCTTCCAGCGGCGTAAAAGCGATGAACCTGTCTTCATCTGATTCCATCGTTGCATTGGCCGCAGTCGATGTGGAGGACTCCCGTGTTTTCAGCCTGCTGACCGAAGAAGGCGTCGTAAAGCGAACGTCCCTGAAGGACATTCCGCTGCAGGGCCGAGCTGGCAAGGGCGTGCTGCTCATCCGCAAACGGAAAACCAATCCGCATAAGATCATGGCCATTACCGTCGAGGACAACCTGTATGCCCTAACCCGCCGGGATGAATGGATTCGGGTAGAGACGGAGCAAGTATCCGTGAACGAACAGGGAGGAATCGGGCGTGTCGTCGTAGAAGGCGGCCTGAAAGCGGTCGCGTTCGAAGCCGTACTGCCGTCGGAAGCGGAAAGCCCGGTAATCAAAGAGCCTGGTACACAGGCGCCAGTCTCCCCCCATGATGAAGTTCCGACTACCCAGTTCAGTTTGTTTGACGAACCGACGGAGAAAAAGGAATGAGAGAGATGGCAAAGCCGTTTGAACGATTTGAATCCGATTTGAACTGGCAGCAGGTTTCGCTGTTACTCGATACGGTTCTTTATTTTGAGGATGCGCCGAAGCTGCTTTTGATTCCCGATCTGCAGCAGACACGCGTTCCTGTGCCGCTTGTGGCTGACACGCTGCGTGCGATCGCGGACACCCTGAGCGAAAGCGAGCCTCACGCTGCGAAACGCTTCGCTTTTGAATGGGAAGAAGGAGGAGAAGCGGACGTATTGATTGTTCGCCTGCCGAATGGGGAAACGGTACGGCAGCCTACTGATTACCAGGCGTTTTCGCCCGTGTAGGCAAACGACATCGCTTATTCCCTAGGCAAGCGCAGGTTTCGCCGATGGTCGATGCAATGCGACAAGGTTTGGAGTGGAATTCGCCAAAACCGGCAACACTATGGCGGGAGGTGGTCCACTTTGGAACGCAAATTGACGGTAAACGGACGGGAATACCATTTTGCGACGACGTATGATGGTGACTCGCAGTACAACGTTCAGGTCCGAAGCGGCGACAAGCTGGTGACGATGTTCAAGATTGCTGCCGACTCGGAATCAGATGTATTTCCAGCAGCATTGGCCCATTTTCAAGCGGACATGGAGATGGGAAACGTAAAACTGTAATGGGATCAAAAAATATGCAGCCTTGCTTCTGTTGAAGCAGGCTGCATTTGCTTTGGCCAGCTGCGAATTCTTTTCTTTTTCGCAAAAACGTGGTACAACAGGTGAGTAGCAAATTGGAACGGAGGAACACCACGCATGCAGCTGCAAAAGGAAGCGGAACAACTTCATCTGATCGGGAATACCGACGTGACTAAGCTGTCGGAGGGCGAACTGATTCCCATCCTGAGAAGGATTGAGGAGTTTCGTCAGTCGACAGACGGCGTTGAACTGGATCAAGCGGAAGCGGCAGTCCTCACCCGACTCGCTGCCCTGCGCCTGGGGAAACCGGGTGGTTCTCTTCTCGCGGAAGAGTGGCTGTCCCGGGCCCGTCTGTTGGCTCCTGATTACCTGCCGGCAGCCCGGCACCTTTGCCGCTTGTACCTCTCCATGCTGAGCACGCATCCGTTTGGCGACCGTTTTCCAGTGATCCGTGAAACGGACAATGCGGTTACCCGCAAGCGTCAGCTGGAAGTTTTGATCGGGGAAGCGGAACAAGAGCGGGCTATTCTGGAAAAGTGGCAGGAGGTTGCAGACAAGGCGAAACAGGCGGCAGTGTCCGCCCGGGATGAGGAAGCGCTCATTTTGATTGATCACCTGCTGCGGCTGTATGGAGAAAGAGATCACTTGCTTCACCAGCTCCTGGAGCGGGCCCATGCCTACGCTGCCTCCCTGCAGGGGATGTTCTACTCGACGGAATTGCTGGTCTCGGTTCAAGACTCCGTCAAACAATTGGCGGAACAGGAGGCACAGCGAGAAGAGCTGTTCGCTCGGTACTTTGCGGAACAGTCAGAACCAGAAACGTCACCGGGCGTCCCTTCCGCTCTGGAGTTGGTGGAAGAACTGGTCGGCCTCTTTGAGATCAAGCAGCGGGTACACCAGTTGGCCCGTTTTTACCAGTACCAAAAGCTGCGTACGGAAAAGGGCTGGCAGCTTAAGGACCAACTGCCGCTTCATCTGGTGCTGATGGGGAATCCGGGGACGGGCAAGACGACACTGGCCCGACTGATTGCCCGCTTGTACTACGAGCTGGGTCTTTTGGAACGCAGTGATGTAGTGGAAGTGGATCGGTCGCATCTGGTCGGCGCCTACATCGGGCAGACGGAACAGCGAACGATGGATGTCATCAAGCGAGCCGCCGGCGGGGTCTTGTTTATTGACGAGGCGTACAGCCTGAAGCGTGCGGATCAATCCGGCAGCGACTACGGCCAGGTGGCCGTCGACACCCTGGTCGCCGCCATGACCGGCGGGGAGTATGCCGGAAAGTTTGTAGTGATCCTGGCTGGTTACCCGGAAGAAATGCGCCAGTTTTTGTTTACCAATTCTGGCCTGCGCAGCCGCTTCCCGGAATCCGGTCATTTCCTCCTGCCGGACTATTCGACGGAAGAGCTGCTCCAGATCGCCGAACAGGTGGCAGCACGAAACGACTTTTCCTTGACGAAGGAAACGCGGCAGGCGCTTGCCGATCGCATCAATCGGGAGCGGGTGGATGAGACGTTTGGCAATGCGCGTACCGTAACCAACATCGTCCTGGATGCCATCTTTGCCAAGGGAAAGGTGATGGGGGGCAAGCAACCGCTGCACGTCGATGATTTCACCATCCTGTACCCGGAGGACGTGCTGCCGCAAGGATGGAAAGAACAAAAATCGGATGCGGAGCTGCCTGCGCAAATCAAGCTGGAGCGGCTGATTGGACTTGACCAGGTAAAGGCGGAGTTGAACAAAATCGCGGCCTTCGTCAGCATCCAGCAAAAGCGTGTCGAAAGCGGTTTGAACCGTGTTCCCATAGAACTTCACGCCGTTTTCACCGGCAATCCGGGAACAGGCAAGACGTCCGTGGCCAAACTGTACGCGCAGATGTTGCGGGAAATAGGGTATCTGAAGCGAGGCCATCTGGTAACGGCAGGACGTGCCGATCTTGTCGCAGGCTATGTCGGGCAAACCGCTGCCTTGACCAGACGAAAAATCCGTGAGGCGCTTGGCGGTGTATTGTTTATCGATGAGGCATATGCATTGGCGAACGGCGGTGAGCGAGATTTCGGGCGGGAGGCCATCCACACCCTGGTGGAGGAAATGACAAAGCATGAGGAGAACCTTGTCGTCGTGCTTGCCGGATATCCTCTGGAGATGGAACGTCTGCTGGATAGCAATCCAGGTCTGGCTTCCCGCTTTAAGAAGTTCATTCACTTTCCCGATTACACACCAGACGAACTGTTCCGCATCATTCAACTCGCGGTTCAGGAAGCGGGCTATCAGCTTTCTGGCGAGGCGGAAGCAAGCCTGGAAAGAGCGCTTCGGGAAGCGGCCGAACAGGGGATTCTCTCGGGCAACGGCAGGTTGGCCTTCAATCTGGTCCAGGAGGCTATCCAGAATCAGGCACTGCGTTTATCCCAAATTCCAGTGGAAGAAATGGACGCAGCTCTGCTGAGCGAACTTGCCTGGTGTGATTTTCAGTCCTTGTTGCAGACAGGCGGAAAGAGAGCCTAGAAGAGCCTAGATGACAGGCTCTCTTTTTTTTGTCCATTTTCACTTTAACACTGTGAATATGTTTCTTTGTTTATCGCCATAATGGTAGCGAACTATGTCATGGAAGGGATGATTGGATGGGAAGCACAGACCAAATGCTAGAGTCGCTGATCCTGGGGATCGACGTCGGCTCCACAACCGTGAAAGCAACCGTGGTGAACCCGAAAACCAAGGAAATTCTTTGGGCGGATTACCAGAGGCACCATACGAAACAAGCGGAATATGTCCTGGAATTTTTAATTCGTATCGGAAACGAGTTTTCCCATGTCCCGCAAGAGAACATCCGCGTATTTATGACCGGGTCCGGCAGTGGTCCCATAGTCGATCATGTCGGAGCGAAGTTTGTCCAGGAAGTGAATGCGGTCACCATGGCAGTCGAACAGCTGCACCCCGATGTGGGCAGCGTCATTGAACTAGGAGGGCAGGACGCGAAAATTATCATTTTTAAGGAGAACGAGGAAACAGGAAATAAACAAGCCCTGACTTCGATGAATGACAAGTGCGCATCGGGTACCGGGGCCACGATCGACAAGTGCATGATTAAGGTAGGCATGCCGATGGAAGAGGTGGGCAAGCTTCACTTCGACGATTCCAAACTGCACCATGTCGCGGCCAAATGCGGCGTCTTCGCAGAAACCGATATTGTGAACCTGGTCAAAAGCGGGATACCGGCTGCTGAAATCATGTGCTCCCTCGCAGACGCGATCGTGATGCAAAATCTTTCCGTTCTCACCCGCGGGAATACGCTGCGCCATCGTGTCCTGCTATTGGGCGGTCCCAATACATACTTGCCTTTTTTACAAGAATGCTGGCGAAAACGAATTCCGCAAACCTGGGAAGATCGCGGCTATCCCTATCCGCGCCACGTCCCTGTCGAAGAGCTGATCTTTGTTCCGGACAATTCCCAATACTACGCTGCGTACGGCGCCGTCATGTACGGCATACACGAGCCGGAGCAGGTGGGCAGATACACAGGGTTGGAAGGATTGAAAGAATTCATTGCGCACGGTCGAAAAGCAAAACTGGGCGAAAATGCGGGTCCTCCTCTGATCCGCACGTCTGTTGAGCTCGATGAATTCCGCAGGCAATACAGCATCCCTCTGTTCACGCCTGCTTCTTTCACAGAGGGGGAAATCGTGCGGGCGGTCGTCGGCCTCGACGGCGGTTCGACGTCGTCCAAAGCGGTGCTCGTCGGGGAAGATGGCACCATTTTGCTCAAGGAGTATCAACTGTCCAAAGGGAATCCCCTCGAGGATACAAAAGAAATGCTGAAGCGGCTGCGGGATCGAGTCACGGAACAGGGAGCGGAGCTTCAAATCATCGGCTTCGGCGCAACCGGCTATGCGGCAGACGTCCTGGAAAAGACCTTGAAAGCGGACGTGAACATCGTGGAAACCGTCGCCCACATGATGAGTGCCGTAAACCAATTCGGGGACATCGACGTGATCTGCGACATCGGCGGCCAGGACATCAAGGTGCTCTTCATGAAAAACGGCGACATCCGCAACTTCAGGCTCTCCAATCAGTGTTCGGCCGGAAACGGCATGCTGCTGCAAGCGATGGCGGATCAGTTTGGCATACCAATTCAACAATATGCGGAGACGGCTTTCAACGCAGACCTTTCTCCCTCGTTTTCTTATGGCTGTGCGGTGTTTCTTGATGCCGACCGCGTCAATTTTCAAAAGGAAGGCTACTCCAAAGAGGAACTGCTGGCCGGTCTTGCGCTCGTGCTGCCGAAAAACGTTTGGCAGTACGTCGTGCAAATTCCGCGTATGTCCGAACTGGGTCGGAAGTTCGTCCTGCAGGGAGGAACCCAATACAACCTGGCTGCAGTCAAGGCACAGGTGGATTACATCAAGCAGCGCGTTCCCGACGCGGAGGTGTATGTACATCCGCATCCGGGAGAAGCGGGCGCGATCGGCGCCGCCATGGAAACGCTGCGAGTGGTGAATCGCCGCGGCTATTCAACGTTTTTGGGGCTGGATGCGGCCATCAACCTGCGTTACATGTCGCGCAACGACGAATCGACGCGCTGCAATTTCTGTCCCAACCACTGCAGCCGTACGTTTATCGATTCGCAAACACCGGACGGCCAAACGGCTCGCTATATTTCCGGGTTTAGCTGCGAGAAGGGAACCGTCGAAGACAAGGAAGCGGTCATTCAGCTGACCAAAAAGCGCCAGGAGCTGAAAAAACACTATCCCAACCTGGTGGAGTATGAAGCGGTGCGCATGTACCAGCACTTTTACGATCCAGAGCCGCTCCCCGAACCGGATACGACGGTGGAAGACGTCCAGGTCAAACGCGCTTTGCTCGGTTTGGGCAAGCTGAAAAAATCGGCGTACCGGCGGAATTTTCAACGTTCCTCGGCGGAAGCGGGCGAGAGGCGGAGCAAGATCCGCATCGGCATCCCGCGGGTGCTGAATATCTGGTCCACAGCCCCATTTTGGCGAACGTATTTTGAAACGCTGGGGATCGACAAGAACAACATGGTGTTCAGCGACTTTACCAGTGAAGAAATGTGGCAGGAAGGCGGCAAGTACGGCTCGATCGACCCATGCTATCCGTCCAAGGTGGCGCAGGCGCACATCCACAATTTGTTGTTCAAGCACCATGAGCGAAAGCCGCTTGATTACATCTTTTTCCCTTGCATCACCCACATTCCGACGCATTTGCAAAACGTCATGGACTCCGCCAGCTGTCCGATCGTGGCAGGGGCTCCTAATGTCATCAAAGCGGCTTTTACGAAAGAAGTAAACTTTTTTGAAACGAAAGGGGTCACCTATCTCGACCCTGCAGTCAGTTTCACGGAACTGCACCTGATGAAAAAGCAGTTGTTCGAGGCGTTTCAGGATTGCCT
Organism: Brevibacillus soli; assembly: GCF_044759095.2. Lineage (NCBI taxonomy): Bacteria > Bacillati > Bacillota > Bacilli > Caryophanales > Paenibacillaceae > Brevibacillus > Brevibacillus soli. Next base: position 42,617 of record NZ_JBIYSM020000017.1, on the reverse strand, counting down.
GCACATCACCGAGGACGAAAGCGACTTCGCGGTAGAGCAAGCGTGGAGGGCTATGGATCTCTTTGATGCGGAGATGCAGGAGCGGGGAAAAGTGATCCTGGAACAGGTGGAAGAGGAAAACCGACTCGCCATTCTCATGATCGGGCGCCCCTACCATTCCGATCCCGGCCTCAATCACGGTGTCCTGGAAGAGTTTCAGGTTCTCGGTTATCCGATTCTCTCGATGCGCTCCATCCCGAAAGACGAGAAGTGGCTCCATCGGTATTTCCGCAACGATCTCGACAGCGGACGCGTCAAGGTCGCGCTGGAAGTGACGGACGTATGGCCGGAAAATTTCAGTTCCAACAGCGTGCAAAAGGTATGGGCCGCGAAATTCGCCGCCCGGCATCCCAATGTGGCCGTACTGGATTTGTCCAGCTTCAAATGCGGCCACGACGCACCCACCTACGGGCTGATCGATTCCATTATTTCAACGGCTGGCACACCCTACTCCGCCTTGCACGACATCGATGCCAACAAGCCGAGCGGTTCTATCAAGATCCGCGTGAAGACGTATGCGCACAGCCTGGGACTGCATGAAGAACGCCTGCAGGATCTCGCCATGAAAAAGGCGGAACTGCAGAAGCGGATTGAGCAAAAACGCCTGGAATTGCTCCATCGCCAATCCCAGGAACAAGAGACTGGCTTTTCTCAAACCGGAAACTAAAAACCCTGTTAAAAGGAGCGTGATTCACACATGTCAAGCATCAAAGAGGAAACGAAAGTGAATGGAACGAACGAGCCAGCCTTTGAAACAGAATTGCTTCGCTTTCAGGCAGAAGCGGAACGAGAATTGGGACTCGGACAGGAAAAAAGGGTCCAGTGGTTTGACCCCGTTCCTCGTCAATTCCTGGCAAAGGATAAGGCGTCCACCACCATCCTGTTCGGCGGACTTACCATGGCGCACGATTATCTGGTGGAGGGTGCGCTTGCCGGATTAGGCTATACCGTAAAGCACATGGATTGCCCCGACACAGAGTCGCTCCGTTTCGGCAAAGAGTTTGGAAATCGTGGCCAATGCAATCCGACGTACTTTACGGTGGGAAATCTGGTCAAATACCTGCATCATCTGCGGGACGTGGAAGGCAAGTCCAAAGAAGAAATTGTCAGCAAATACCTGTTTATCACAAGCGGTTCCTGTGGACCCTGCCGCTTTGGCACGTATGTCACCGAGTACAGGAAAGCTTTGCGCGATGCAGGTTTTGACGGATTTCGCGTGCTTTTGTTTCAACAGCAAAGCGGGTTGAAACAGGTGACGGGCGACGAATCGGCGCTGAAGCTGGACACCTCGTTCTTTTTGAGCTTTCTGAAGGCCGTATTGTTGGGAGATATCCTGAATGCAATCGGATACCGGATTCGTCCCTATGAAGTGGTGCCGGGTTCGACGGACGCCGTTCTGGCCAACTGCAAGCAGGAGTTGTACCATGCGCTGCACGGAGGCAAGTGGCTCATCCCCGCGTTGCTCAAGTGCCGCAAAGAACTTCAATCCATCAAGGTGGACCGGACACGCGTGAAGCCGAAGGTAAGCATCATCGGCGAGTTCTGGGCGATGACCACCGAGGGGGACGGCAACTATCAACTGCAGCGCTTTCTGGAACAGGAAGGCGCTGAAGTGGAAGTCCAATCCGTGACCGCCTGGATCCTGTACCTCATATGGGAAGGGCGTTACGACACCTTGAAGCGAATGAAGCTGCGGGGAGAGGATCGAGGACGTTACGGGCTGGAAGGGAAAAATCCCGTCATGCGTCTGAGAATGCTGGCCCTTGCCGATCTCGCACTCCGCGCCATGTTCCAAATGTATGCGCATGCAATCGGCCTCCGCGGCTATCACTTGGCGGACATGGACGAGGTTGCCGAGGTGGCCCACAAGCATTATAACAACCACCTGCGCGGCGGTGAAGGCCACATGGAAGTAGGAAAACTGATTTTAAACGTAGTCAAGCGGAAAGTAAACATGACCATTTCCGTGAAACCATTCGGGTGTATGCCGTCTTCCGGCGTTTCAGACGGCGTTCAATCCCTGATTACGGAGAAATACCCGGACGCCATCTTTCTGCCGATTGAAACCACAGGGGACGGGGCTATAAATGTATACAGCCGCGTACAAATGATGCTTTTTAAAGCAAAACAGGCTGCCCAGAGGGAGTTTGAAGACGCTTTGCAGAAGCGGGAGGTACCGCTAGAACAGCTTCGCCGCTTCACAACCCGTGCCGCCTTTGCCAATCCTCTCCGAACAAGCCGTCATGTGGTCGCATGTACGGCGGCAAACGCAGTTTACGGGGCGCGCGGGCTTTCGCAGTGGCTTTCCTTCCGACGGAACAGAGAAGAGTTGGAAGGTGTGTAATAGGTTGGCTGTCTGTTTCAAATCGCTTCCTACCGGTCAGGTAGGAGGTTTTTTTGTTTTTAAAATATTTCCAACTGACTTATAATGGAAGCGTTACAGATTCCAATGGAGAGGGTGTTTCCTTTTTGCGACTGAAATGGCATGCAGCACTATCGGGTACAATCGTACTCTCACTGTTGGTCGGCGGTTTTCCGGCGATGGCCAAAAAATCCGCCGAGCGCCCAGGGAAACACGTACAAATTCAAGCAAAAGAAGGGTTTACTCTTTCTTCTTCCTCTTATGAACGCAACGATTCGCAATTTCAAGTTTCTTCCAAATTGGTCATCGTCCAATTTGACGGGCCGTTGGAGGAAGAGTGGCAGAAAAGAGTTGAGAAACTGGGAGTGAAACTGGGAGACTATCTCCCGGACTTCGCCTTCGTTGCAAAAGTGGAGAACGAAACAGAACGCAACGCGCTGAAACGGTTGCCGTTTGTGAAGCGTGTGATGCCGTTTCATCCCCTGTTCAAGCTGTCGCCGAAGCTTCGCCCGGCTCTGACGAAAAGTTCAAGTGTGAAGGTAGCTGTCGTCGGCTTTGACAAACAGGTGGATTTGCGGCGTTCCCTGGGGAAAATGCACGGCGTCAGCTCCGTGCGGATCAAAAAGGATGCCCGCCGCATCGCTGAGCTGACAGTGAGCGGGCGCAATCTGGATTCGCTTCTGGAATCCGACGACATCATTGCGGTGCTGCCTGTACCTGAGAACAGACAGAGAAACGACGTCGCCGCCTCGATTATTCAGTCCGATGCGCTGGCGAGCACCGGCTACACGGGAAAAGGCCAGCTGGTGGCAATCGCCGACAGCGGGTTGGACACAGGTGATCTCGATCACATTCATCCCGATTTGGAGGGGCAAGTAGAAGAACTATACGCCCACGCCCGCGAGCATGAAACCAACGATCTGACCGGTCACGGTACCCATGTCGTCGGCTCCGTGTTGGGGACAGGCAAAGCGTCCGAAGGCAGGTACAAGGGCATGGCGCCCGATGCCAAACTGGTGTTCCACGCCATTGGTATCGACGAAAGAGGAAGCATGATGATCGATACCCAGCAGGTGCTGGAACAGGCGTACCAGGACGGCGCCCGCATCAGATCCGACTCCTGGGGCGTAGACGATTACGGCGAATACAACCTGGATTCACTTCTGTTCGACTCCTTCCTTTGGGAGCATCCTGACCTGACCGCGCTGGTAGCGGCCGGCAACGTGGGAGACGAAGGCTTCGGAACGGTCGGCAGTCCGGCCACAGCGAAAAACGTAATCGCGGTAGGCGCTTCCGAAAACGACCGTGCAGATCTGAAAGACGATTTCGCAGATGACCCTGCGCAGGTGGCAGACTTCAGCAGCAGAGGTCCGACCGAAGACGGACGTTTCAAGCCGGATTTGGTGGCGCCTGGAACGTTTATCCTGTCTACACGATCTTCTCTTGCTCCCGACGACCACTTTTGGAGTCCATTCGACCAGTACTACGCTTTTATGGGCGGGACAAGCATGGCGACTCCCGTTCTGGCGGGCGGTGTCGCGCAAATCCGCCAATACCTGAACGAAAAGGGACACTCGAATCCGAGCGGAGCGTTGATCAAGTCGATGCTGCTCTCCGGTGCCGACATTTTGCCGGGTGAGGACTTTTTTGCCCAAGGATTTGGCCGGGCCAATTTGCAGCGTGCGATGGAAACCGACACGATTGACGAAAAGACTGGCTTGAAAACCAGAGGAAAGGCGACGTACCGCGTCAAAGTGACCGATAAAAACAAGCCGCTGATGATTACCCTTGCCTGGACGGATTATCCGGGTTCACCCATCGCGTCGCGGAAGCTGGTGAACAACCTGAACCTGAAGGTGAAGACACCGAGAGGCAAGACGCTGAACGGCAATGATTTCTTTGAAGAACCGTTTCACGACGAAGTGGACAACCTGAATAACGTGGAGCAAGTGTGGATTGCGGAACCGGAAACCGGAACCTACACCGTGACGGTTGAGGGATATAACGTACCGAAGGGGCCGCAACCGTATGCCTTGACCACTACCGGCAAGCTGGTGCCGGCCGATATCAAGGAAGTAACGAAAAAGGGAACAGTCAGCACGGCGAAAGGGAAGAGAAAACACATCGACTACCTCATCGCCGTGAAAAAACCGGGAATGGCAAAGCTTGCGGCGACCTGGGACAGCGATGCTGATGTAAACCTCTATCTCTACGACAGGAAAAACAACCAGCTGGCTTCCACCGGATCAACCAACAATCCGGAGACGCTGGAAACTCAATTGGAAAAGTCGGGGATCTATAAGGTGCGGGTGCAAATAGACGAAGGGGAATCCGCTGCGTTTACACTCAACCTGAGCTACCCGGGAAAATAATGAGACCAAAAAACGGGGTGTGATTTTTTTGAAGACAAAGAAGCAGAAGTGGATCATCTTTTCCTTTTTGTATCTGTTTGTTTTTCTCTTTACGGTCTATGTTGTGATTCAATATCTTTTCACGAATCCACAAGAGGCGCCAATGGTGAGAGCAAAATTGAGAGCGTCAGATTTTCCGTTTGACACATGGAAGGCATCGGTTCCGGCATAGCTTTCCTCGTGCTTGATGTCTGTTGGCTGGTCACCACAGGGCTGGGTGTTTGGCATATCAGACGTCGGAACATCCCGGCGCATCGGGAATGGATTCTTCGGAGCTATGCGGTTACGTGGGTATTTGTCTCTTTCAGGGTGGTGGTTGCGCTTATTTCGATTACTTGGAATATCGGGAATGAAGTGTCCTTTCCGCTGGCGGTTTCCATCTCGATCGCAGGAAACCTGCTGATCACGGAAGCGTATCTTCGATCCCAAAGAAAGGGATCATTAGGAACGGCTCTCTAATACGGCAGCTGCTTCAACCATTCGTAGGCGCGCAGAGCGATCTCCAGACAGAGGCGCGAATCGGGTTTCGTCCATGTATCGCCCAGGCACTCCTCGATCTTCTCCAGCCGATGGTAGAGGGTTTGCCGATGAATGTACAGAACATCCGCGGTTTCCTGTTTGGACAGGTTATGGTCCAGATAGATCCGCAGTGTGTTCAGCAGTTGGGTCCCTTGTTCCTGATCGTATTTGATCAGCGGGCCCAGATAATCGTCGACGAAGCTTCTTAGTGCCGGGTCCCGGGGGATGTGAAAAAGCAGCCGGAAAACACCCAGATCAGCAAAAAACGGGCTTGGGTGATCACCTTGAACAGCGAGCGCCTGCTCCGCTTCCGCGATGTGCTTGGTCGCTTCGGCAAACCGATCACCGGACCGGCTAACGCCGAACAGGGCGCGGCTCTGTTCGCCCATCGCCTTGCGAACGATTCGTTTACACTCCAAAATCGCCTTTTCCAGGGAGCTGCGGGAATCGTCAAATGACTGGTTTTCCACGACAAGAAAGTAAAAGCGGTTGCCGCGGCAGCGGATGAACGAGCGAAAACCGAGACGAGCGAACAAGGAGCGAAATACTCCTGTCAATTCATGGGGCGGAAGCTCAACCGCTTCGGCTTGTACTTCTCGCTGCACGTCCATGAGCAGGACATGGAAGCTCGGTGTCTTGCTTCTGCCGTGTATCCCCAACAGGGCGCGGATTTGCTCTTCCGGAAGAGTGCGGTTGGCGATCAGGTCATCCAACAGACGGTTTTCGCTCGCCAGCGCCTGCTCTTCGGCGAATATTTTTCGCATCAGGACTTGAGCCAGCGCACTGACGGTAGAGTCCAGCATCAGCAGCAGGTACTCGTCTGGTTCCCTTTCGTAGGTAAACAGGCCCACATAGGCGAACAGATACCCCAAAGCCACGACCGGCTGATAGATGATCCGTCTTTTATCGGAAAGAGGAAGAGATCCCCCCGTTGCCTCTTTCGTCGGGACGGTTGACAGGTGGCTTCGCAGCAGTTCAGACAGTTCCAGCTGGACGAATTGAGGCGGTGCCGGTACGTAGAGAGGAGTCCCTTCCAGCGGGTAAAAAAACACCTGCGTGTGCACCGCAGACTGAAAGTGCCCAAGCAGCCTGGGAATCCCCTGAGCCTGCAAACTGAGCTGCTGCAAAGTGCGCGAGTACAGCTCCAGCTCGCGAAGAGCCTGCATTTGCCGGTTGACAATGCTCTCGTGAAGATCCTGGGTGATGTCCACGAATCGGACCGGCTGATGGAAGACGATCAGAGGAAAGTCGTGATGATCGGCCAACTCCAGCATGTCCGCCGGGATGTGGGGAATGTACGCGCCCAATTCAATACACAGTCCGACTGCCTTTCGTCGGATCAGCTCCGCAAGATAGGCCAGCCGCTTCTCCTTGTCTTCGCCAAAGCCAAGCCCCGTAGAAAGGATCAGTTCCCCTCCGTTGAGAAACCTGCCTGTGTCTGCCGTCTCCAGCACGTGAACCCAGCGCACCGGACGGGTAAGTCCCTGTCCTCCTGCAGCCACCTCCGCATGCTGGAACAGCGGGCGTTTGATTACGTCGGCAACGGTCATTCTCCATTCCGCGCTCATGGTACCTCTCCTTCCGGCCAGTTTTTGACACTATGTATAACAAATGAACCACAAGTCGTAACAAGTTGTCTAGTGATGGAAGGTAAAATATTCAGATAAAATAGAATTGTGAAATGAGTACGACGGTAAAGGAGTTGAGGTTATGGGAGTGACAACGACAGGAGATACCTTGAAAAACTACATCGCCGGCGAGTGGGTGGAGTCTTCGACGGAACGGTTTGACGAGATTCCCAACCCGGCGACAGGTGAGATCATGTCGCGGGTTCCACTGTCTACCAGGGATGACGTGGATGCAGCGGTGCAGGCGGCGAAAGCGGCGTTTCCGGCATGGAGCGAAACGCCTGTCGTCGAGCGGGCGCGCGTGATGTTCCGTTTTCAGCATCTGTTGTTCCAACATCAGGATGAGCTGGCCCGGATGATCACCATGGAAAACGGCAAAAACCTGCCGGAGGCTCAGGCAGAGCTGCTGCGCGGAATCGAGATGGTGGAGTTTGCCGCAGGCATGCCTACCCTGATGATGGGTGAGACGCTGCCCAACATCGCCAAAAGCATCGACTGCCAGGTGCTTCGCTTCCCTCTGGGAGTAGTGGCAGGCATTACGCCGTTCAACTTCCCCGTGATGGTGCCGATGTGGATGTACCCGATTGCCATTGCGGCTGGGAATACGTTTGTTTTGAAACCTTCCGAGCGTACGCCGCTCTCCTGCATCCGGATCGCAGAACTCCTAAAGGAAGCAGGGTTGCCGGACGGGGTGTTCAACGTGGTGAACGGTGCCCATGACGTTGTTAACGGCCTGTTGGAGCATCCTGACGTAAAAGCCATTTCGTTTGTCGGTTCGCAACCGGTAGCCGAGTACGTATACAAAACCGCCGCCGCCAACGGCAAGCGCGTTCAGGCACTGGCCGGAGCGAAAAACCACCACCTGGTCATGCCTGACACCGACCTGCGGCGTGCCGCCAAAACCATCGTCAGTTCTGCGTTTGGCTGTGCAGGGGAGCGTTGCATGGCAGCAAGCGCGGTGGTAGCCGTCGAGGAAATCGCTGACGAACTGGTTCAGTACCTGATCGAAGAATCTGACGCATTGAAAATGGGCAACGGCCTGGAGTCCGGCGTCGACCTGGGTCCGGTCATTCGCGCCTCCCATTTGGAGAAAGTCCACAGTTACATCGACCGCGGTGTACAGGCAGGGGCCACTCTGGCCCGAGATGGCCGCGAAGACGCCAAGACCAACCCGCAAGGCTACTTCCTCGGACCGACTATTTTCGATCACGCCGATGCGGAAATGGTCATCGTCCGCGACGAAATCTTCGCTCCTGTCTTGAGTGTCATGCGGGTGAAAAATTTCGAAGAGGGCCTTCGGACCATCAGCAAATCCCGCTTCGGTAACGGAGCCACCATTTACACCAGCAACGGCAAATGGGGACGGGAGTTCGTTCAGCGCGTGGAGGCTGGCATGGTTGGCGTCAACGTCGGAGTGCCGGCGCCGATGGGCTTTTTCTCCTTTACCGGCTGGAAGCAATCCTTCTACGGAGATTTGCACGCAAACGGGAAAGACGGGGTAGAGTTCTTCACCAAGAAGAAAACCGTTACCTCTCGCTGGTTTGACGACGGCGACATGAGCATTGGTTCACAAAAAGTGTTTGTCAAGTAATAGAGACAGGGGGAAAGTCCCATGAGTCAAGAACAGCAAACAAAAACGTATGACAAGGAAGAACTGCTTTCGAAAGACCGCGTCCACATGTGGCACCACATTTCGCCGTACAATCCCAATCCGATGATCGTGACAGAAGCGAGCGGCTCCTGGGTAACGGACATCGACGGCAACCGCTATTTGGACGGCATGTCGGGATTGTGGTGCGTCAACGTAGGCTATGGCCGTCAGGAGCTGGCGGAAGCGGCGTACGAACAATTGAAGTCACTGGCCTATTTTCCACTGACACAGAGCCATGTGCCGGCCATTGAGCTGGCGGAAAAAGTGAGCGAATGGCTGGGTGACGAGTACCGCGTCTTTTTCTCCAACAGCGGTTCGGAAGCCAACGAGGTGGCATTCAAGATCGCTCGTCAGTACCATCATCAAAATGGCGAACCCGGACGCTACAAATTCATTTCCCGCCATCGGGCTTATCACGGCAATACGCTGGGGGCGCTCTCTGCGACCGGCCAGTCCATCCGCAAAATGAAGTACGAGCCGCTGGCACCGGGTTTCCTTCACGTTTCTCCGCCGTACTGCTACCGCTGTCCATTCGGCAAGTCCTACGGCAGCTGCAATCTGGAGTGCGCGAGTGTGTACGACGAGGTGATCAACTGGGAGGGAGCCAATACCGTGGCGGCGGTCATCATGGAGCCTACGATCACCGGCGGCGGCGTGATCGTGCCTCCACCGGAGTACATGCCGAGAGTGCGGGAAATCTGTGACAAGTACGGAGTGCTCCTGATCGTCGACGAAGTGATATGCGGATTTGGCCGCTCGGGCCGCAAGTTCGGACATCAGAATTTTGGTGTGAAGCCGGACATCGTCACCATGGCAAAAGGCATTACCAGCGCCTACCTGCCATTGTCCGCTACCGCGGTGCGTGCGGAGATCGCAGACAAGTTTAATGAGCAAGGAGTCAATCTGCACTTCCGTCACGTCAACACATTCGGGGGGAACCCGGCCGCCTGTGCGCTGGCCCTTAAAAATCTGGAGATCATGGAGGAGGAGCAGCTGATCGCCAAGGCCGAACAACTCGGCATCGAACTGCGAGAGAAGCTCTCGTTCCTCGAAGAGCACCCCCATGTGGGTGATATCCGCAGCTTTGGTTTCATGTGCGGCATCGAAATGGTGGAAGACCGCGTGACAAAAGAACCGGCTGCGCCGGACAAACTGACCAAGGTCATTGTCGAATGCAAAAAGCGGGGACTGATTATCGGCCGCAACGGCGATACAGTGCCAGGCTTCAACAACATCCTTACGCTGTCTCCGCCGTTTTCTACCACGAGCGAGGACCTGGACTTCATCGCAAGGGTGCTGCGCGAGGCGTTTGAACAGCTATAACAGGGAAGACGTGCATGGGAATCAAGACCAGGATTCGGTCAGATTCCCAGCACGTCTTTTTTTGGTGTATAAAAATTTATAAATTTGGACATCCCATACAGCCGCTAGAAAAGTGTTCGGGGCCCCAGCCGACACCAGCGTCAGCTTACGTCGCCTGGGTTTTCTTATCCGATAATTTGTAAAAATAAGATTGACAAGAAAATCCTGTCAGAATAAAATGATAATCAACTACATATTAGTAAGGAAATAAATAAAGGTTAGTTATTACGGGAGGGTATTGGGATGGCAAAATCGAAGTGGTCCGTTGACGCTACACACAGCAGTATTGATTTTTCAATTCGGCACATGATGATTGCGAAGGTAAAAGGCACTTTCCATGCCTTCGACGCGCACATAGAAGCCGATCCGGCAGATCTGACAACAGCTGACGTTCAATTCAGTGTCGATTTGAGCAGCATTGACACCCGCAATGCAGATCGGGATGCACACCTGCGCTCTGCTGATTTTTTTGATGTCGAGCAGCACCCGAAAATGACATTCCAGTCTACCAAGATCACAAAGACAGGCGATGGGGAGTACGACGTAACCGGTAATCTGACCATTCGCGGCGTTACTCGGCCCGAAACATTTTCGGTTTCGTTCGAGGGCGCGGGAAAAGATCCGTGGGGAAATGAAAAAGTCGGATTCAGCGGCCAGGGGAGTATCAATCGAAGCGACTACGGATTAACCTGGAACGCTGCATTGGAAACAGGCGGTGTTCTCGTCGGGGATGAAGTGAAGGTTTCGATTGAAATTGAAGCAGCGAAACAAGGCTAATCGTTTGGCAGATAAAAGGCATCTATAACGTGAGCACTGCAAAAGTGCTCTGAGACTGTCGAAAAAGGTATTGTGTCTATTCGGGATCGATTTCTCCGCTCCGCTCGGCCCTCCTCCCCGCAGGGATGTGTCACTGTCCGCTCCGCGACGATTCGCGGGGGCAGCGTCAAAGTAGCATCGCTACGATATTGTTTCAGAGGTGACGCTGCGGATCCCCGCGCCCACCCCGCTCCGCTAGCGGGTCGTCACAGCTCGCGGGTAGCTGGAGAAATCGGTCCCTCACACATACATACGGGTTTGTCGACAGACTGAGGCGCCGTAAAACGGTGCCTTTTTTCTTTTGACATGCAGGACTTCAATAAATCCCCTTACCGTGTAAGAGAGCACTGCAAAAGTGTTCTCTTGGTTTGGATAGGGGGCGGTTTTCATAATGAACAGAGACGTTTTGCAGTGCTCTCCGTGTAGGGGAATTTTTCTGTGGCTGGAAATAACAAGAAGATTAAACATTCGTTTAAAAATACGATACAACGAAATAGATTACATAATATTATTATAGTCAACTACAAAACTCATTATGATAAACATCTCTCGAAACCTGCGAATTAGCTTTACTGTTGAAGATTTGTATGTTTAGATAAAATAAGATGTAAATTTTTCGATGTTCGGCATAGATATCGTTTAAGGTTGGTCTTATATCTCAGGAATGGGGTATATGCACCAATAAGTTTTTGGGGCTGCATACTCACAAGGTATGCAGCTTTGATATTTGATCCGAAAAATCAATAAAAGGAGATCAAGCATTGAAAGGTGTGGAAAAAATTGCGCGATGATTTCACGAAATCAGGATTACTCCATCACATAGAGATTTACGTTTCTGATTTGGAGAGATCGGCGATTTTTTGGGGCTGGTTTCTACAAGAATTGGGTTACACGCCTTATCAGGAATGGGAGAAAGGACGCAGCTGGAAGCTCAATGATACTTATTTGGTTTTCGTACAAGCAGAAGAAAAATATCTGGATATGCCTTATCACAGGTGCAGAGTAGGTCTCAATCATTTAGCGTTTTATGCGTCTTCAAGAAAGGACGTCGACAGAATGACAGAGCAATTGCAAAAAAGGAACGTAAAAATCCTATACCAAGACAAACATCCCTTCGCAGGTGGAGATCATCATTACGCCGTTTATTTTGAGGATCCCGATCGAATCAAAGTGGAACTGATCGCATGGGAGAACGACATAAAATCTCAAGATTGATATACGCTTACCGCATGAAATGAAAGATTCTGGTACGGGAGGAGAGAAGATATGGATTTTTTCGATTTTGACTTTGGGGATGGTTTCTTCCGCAAACTGGTTAGGGGAATCGTCCGGGGCCTCCGGTTTCTGCTCGAATTTTTTGCTGATCTCTTTACATTTTGGTGGGATCCGTCAGAAAAGCGGGAACTGCGGAAGGAAGAGCGCAGAAGGCGAAGGGAAGAAGAGCCCCCGAAACAGCGGGACTAACACTCTGCGTCGTTCGTTTGCTCCTCCTGTTCTTCCCTGTACGCCCTCATCCCGCGGATAAACATCTCCAGAATGACTTCATGTTGGGTTTTACTCGCCACATGTGCGCGAATCTGCTCCAGTTCCGCTACCAGTTCGGAGTCGAGGTGCAAATTGATGGTTTTGCCTTTGCTCCGGGGGTGAATCTCGTAGTGGGAAAAGCACTTTTTCACACTTCCTTTGACGATGGCGTCCTTGCCAAGGGCTTGTTGATTAGGCAGATACAAGCATGCCGCTTCCAAAACAATGTGGGTAAGCCCCTCGCTGAACCGGATGGTGAGGGGCTGCCCCTTTTTTTTGTGAAAATCGCGAATGTGCCGGCACAGCTCCTGATTTTCCGTTGAATTGGCAAAGGTGATCGAAGCAGCTTCCATACGTCCTCCCTATCTGTGGCTATTCTTTTGCAAGTTCCCCTTCCGCAATGTCGGTCAAGGTTTGCGCCGTGCCCTCAATCTGCAGAGAATATACGAAGCGGTCCTCCATCAGTTCGGCGGATGTGACAACAGCCAAAACGAGCGATCCCTCTCGCTTGATCCTCACCCGGTCCAGAATGTCGTAGGCGGGGCGCAGCAGACCTTTTTGATGGAGAAACCCGTATACCACCCGCTTTGAATACAGGAATCGCTTTTTCCCCCGGGTTGCCGCAAGCAGTGGAAAGTGAACGCGTTCCTCCAATACGTCTCCCAGATGCCCTTCGTCCGCCCACCGTTTGATCGTCGCCCAACTACCCGTGCGGCCGTGCCGGCTGGACAGCAGCTGCAGGATTTCCCTTGACGAGAGGTAGTGCTCACGAAGCTTTCGCTGCTGTTCGTATGCGTCGCGTTTTGCTTCCAGTTCGCGAAGCTGCTTCGCTGCCTGTTCTATTTGCAGGCGCAGCTCCTCCATCACTCGCTCATACTCTCTCATGCCAAATTCCCTCACATCCGCTCTTCTGGTACCAAGATATTCACCGATGAAATCATTCATGAATCCTGCGCAAAAATGATTTCGCCCTGCAACTATTCGTGCAGAGAAATCAATATCATAAAAGCGGTTTTCCGAACATTCATTAGTATCAAGCGAGCTGTCAAACGTTTGCTATGACCGGTGAGGAGGTATCGGAAATGAGCGACCATCGCCATCGGGTTGAAACGATGCCCGATTTGAGCAAAAACTTCGCGGAAGTCGTCCCCGCGCTCAGGCCCAAGGAGGCGATCGATGAAGCAAACCGCTGTCTGTACTGCTATGACGCACCCTGTATCAAGGCGTGTCCCACCTCGATAGACATTCCTTCCTTCATCAAGAAAATCGCGACCGGAAATTTGTTCGGTTCGGCCAAAACGATTATGGAAGCAAACCCGGTTGGAGCAAGCTGCGCCCGTGTGTGTCCGACCTCGGAGCTGTGTGAAGGGGCGTGTGTCCTGAATGGCGCATCCCGTCCGATCATGATCGGGCTCTTGCAGCGGCACGCGACGGATTGGGCCATCAAAAACCAGGCGGCATTGTTCCAGCCGGGGGAGAAAAACGGCAAACGCGTGGCGGTAGTCGGCGGAGGGCCGGCAGGACTTTCCGCGGCACGGGAGCTGGCGCGTTACGGCTATGCGGTAACCATTTTTGAAGCGAAGGAGAAAGCTGGCGGACTCAACACGTACGGCATTGTCTCGTTCCGTCTGCCGCAGGAGATCGCTCTGTGGGAAGTGGATCAGGTACAAGCGTTGGGCGTGGAGTTTCGGACCAATACCCGGGTGGGCGTAGACGTGATGCCGGAGGAACTGTTGGAACAGTACGATTCTGTACTGCTTGCGGTCGGTATGGGTGCGGTGCCGAAGCTGAATATCGAGGGAGAAGAGCTGGACGGCGTGCTGGACGCGATCTCCCTGGTCGAAGAGACGAAGACCAAACCGCTGACCGACATCATGATCGGAAAGAAAGTGGCCGTCATCGGAGCCGGCAATACAGCGATCGACGCGGCCACCTGTTCCAAACGGCTGGGAGCGGATCTCGTGCAAATCCTTTACCGCCGCACGGAAAAGGAAATGACGGCCTACCAGTTTGAGTACGAGTTTGCCAAACAGGACGGCGTCGAGTTCCGTTGGCTCGTTGCCCCGACGAAGATCCTCGGCGAAAACGGGCGTGTGACGGGACTTGAGCTGGTGCGCATGCAGTTGGGAGAAGCGGATGAGAAAGGACGGAAAAAGCCGCATCCCGTACCAGACAGCGCGTTTACCATCGAGGTCGACTACGTGATCAAGGCGATCGGGCAGGAGCGCCACATTCGGCTCATGGAAGCATTCGGTTTGGATCATGGAAACGGCATCGTCCGCGTGGAAACGGACAGCTACCGAACCTCCCATCCCAAGGTGTTTGCGGCCGGTGACGTTATCTTCGGTGGAGGCAATACGGATGCGATGGTTGTGGACGCCGCCAACCACGGGAAACGGGCGGCTCAGGCCATTCACGCTGCGCTTACCGGTCAGGAACAAACCGTTTCATGAAACGATGAGAAAGGGAGGTACTTGACAATGGCAGATTTGCGAATCAATTTGGCTGGCATCGAGTCGCCCAACCCGTTCTGGCTGGCATCGGCTCCGCCTACCAACACGGGATACCAGGTGCAGCGGGCGTTTGATGCGGGATGGGGAGGAGCGGTGTGGAAGACGTTGGGCGAACCGATCATCAACGTCACCTCCCGCTTTGCCGGCCTGCATTACGGTGGGCAGCGCGTACTTGGGTTCAACAACATTGAACTGATTACCGACCGCCCACTAGATGTAAACCTGAAAGAGATGGAAGAGACCAAGAAAAAGTTCCCCAAACACGCGTTGATCGCCTCGCTGATGGTTGAGCACAAGCGGGAATCGTGGCACGAGATCGTCAAACAGGTGGAAGCGGTCGGCGTTGACGGTCTGGAGCTGAACTTCGGCTGTCCGCACGGCATGGCGGAACGCGGGATGGGTTCGGCTGTAGGACAGCATCCCGATCTGATCAGGCAGCAGGTGGAATGGGTGAAAGAAGTGGCCCAAACGCCTGTGATCGTCAAGCTGACCCCCAATATCACCGACATTCGCTTTACGGCTCGGGCGGCATCGCAGGGAGGAGCCGATGCAATCAGCATGATCAATACCATCAACAGTTTGATCGGTGTCGATCTGGATACCTGGCTTCCCATCCCCCATGTGGACGGCAAAGGAGCACACGGCGGCTACTGCGGCCCGGCAGTGAAACCGATTGCTCTCAACATGGTGGCAGAGTGCGCTCGCGACCCTCAGGTCGGCATTCCGATCTCCGGGATTGGCGGCATTTCCACCTGGCGGGACGTCGTAGAGTTCCTCTTGATGGGAGCGACAGGGATCCAGGTATGCACCGCCGTCATGCATCACGGCTTCCGGATCGTGGAAGACATGACGGATGGGCTGAACAACTACCTGGACCAGCGAGGCATCGCTTCGGTCATGGACATCGTCGGCAAGTCAGTTCCGACCTTTTCCGACTGGGGCAACCTCAACCTGAATTACAAAATTGTCGCCCGTATTCATGAGGAAACCTGTATCCACTGCAACAAGTGCCACATCGCCTGTGAAGATGCGTCTCACCAGTGTATCGACATCGTGGTGGACGATGGAAAAGAGCGGCTGGTTGTACGGGAGGATGACTGCGTCGGCTGCAACCTCTGCTCCATTGTTTGCCCGGTCGAAGGCACGATTGAGATGGTAGAGGTGCCGACCGGACATCCGCCGCTTTCCTGGAACCAACGGCAGACGGCTCTCGCGGCAGGAGGAAGCTGCGGCACCGGGTGTGAGTAATGTTTTGCCAGGACGGCGCATAGCTTGTACGGACAAGTCAAGCGTGCTTTCGTGCACAAAGCAAAGTGGGGGAGATGACATGAAAAAATGGATTCGCGGCGGTACCGTGGTAACGGCTGCCGACACCTACCAGGCCGACGTGTTGGTTCAGGATGGGCAGGTAATCGCCATCGGTCAGGATTTGGACGTGCAAGGGGCTGAGGTGATCGATGCCTCCGGCTGCTACGTGTTGCCTGGAGGGATTGATCCGCACACGCATCTTGACATGCCCTTCGGCGGTACCGTTACGGCGGATGACTTTTTCACCGGAACCCGTGCGGCCGCTTTCGGCGGGACTACCAGCATCATCGACTTCTGCCTGACGAAAAAAGGGGAATCGCTGCGCTCGGCAATCGCTGCCTGGCACGAAAAGGCTCGCGGGAAGGCGGTCATCGACTACGGCTTCCACCTGATGATTGCCGAAGCCAACGATCAGGTGCTGGATGAGCTGGAATCCGTCGTGACGGCGGAAGGCATCACGTCGCTGAAGGTGTTTATGGCGTATAAAAACGTGTTCCAGGCTGACGATGAGACACTGTTCAAGACATTGATTCGCGCCAGGGAGCTGGGCGCCTTGGTGCAGGTTCACGCGGAAAACGGCGACGTCATTGACTACCTGACGAAAAAGGCGTTGGCCGAAGGAAATACGGACCCCATCTATCATGCCCTGACAAGACCACCGGAAGCGGAAGGGGAAGCAACCGGACGGGCGATCGCCCTGACTGCCCTGGCGGACGCGCAGCTCTACGTGGTGCACGTCTCTTGCGCAGCGGCCGTACAGCGAATTGCCGAAGCGAGGGAAAAAGGGTGGAACATTTACGGCGAAACCTGCCCGCAGTACCTCGCGCTCGATATCAGCTGCTTGGAGAAGCCGGATTTTGAGGGGGCGAAGTACGTCTGGTCACCGCCGCTTCGCGAGCAGTGGAACCAGGACGTGTTGTGGAATGCGTTGAAGGGCGGCATACTCCAGACGGTCGGTTCCGATCAATGCTCGTTCAACTTTAACGGACAAAAGGAACTGGGCCGCGGCGACTTTACCCGGATTCCCAACGGCGGACCGCTGATTGAAGACCGGATGGCGATCGTATACTCGGAGGGGGTTCGTCAGGGGCGCATCAGCCTCAACCAGTTCGTCGACGTCTGCTCAACCAAGGTGGCCAAACTGTTCGGCATGTTCCCCCGGAAAGGAACGATCGCGGTAGGCTCCGATGCGGATATCGTCATCTTTGACCCGGACGCAAAGCGGACCATTTCCGCCAAGACCCACCACATGAACGTCGACTACAATCCGTTTGAGGGCAAGGAAGTGTACGGCGAGGTCGTCTCGGTTCTTTCCAGGGGTTCGTACGTCGTTCGTGACAGACAGTTCGTCGGGCAGCCGGGGACCGGTCAGTTTGTCAAACGGAATTCGTTCACAAGGCCGTAAAAACCCGCTCGTTCATAGCTGACACTGATCCGAGCGGGGCCACATGAAACCAAAAGGAGGGGGCATATGGTTAGCAAGGTAATGATCGGGTTGATTCAGGCGAAAAACGAGGTTCACGGCGACGAGCCGGTTCATGTTCACAAGGAAAAGGCGATTGAAAAGCATGTCGGCATGGTACGGGAGGCCGCCGCAAAAGGAGCGCAGATCATCTGCCTGCAGGAAATTTTCTACGGTCCGTACTTCTGCACCGAACAAAACACCAAATGGTACGAGTCAGCAGAGGAAGTCCCCGACGGACCGACGACACAACGGTTTCAATCACTGGCCCGCGAACTCGGCACCGTCATTGTCCTGCCGGTGTACGAGCGGGTGGGAATCGGCACGTATTACAATACGGCGGCGGTGATCGATGCAGACGGGACCTTCCTGGGCAAATACCGCAAGCAGCACATCCCTCACGTCGCGGCGGGACCAAGCGGGTGCGGTTTCTGGGAAAAGTACTACTTCAAGCCGGGCAACCTCGGTTATCCCGTCTTTGAAACCGCGTTTGCCAAAGTGGGCGTATACATTTGTTACGACCGTCACTTTCCCGAAGGGGCCCGCCTGCTTGGCCTCAACGGTGCGGAAATCGTCTTCAACCCGTCAGCGACGGTTGCCGGCCTGTCCGAATATCTTTGGAAGCTGGAGCAGCCTGCCCACGCCGTTGCCAACGGCTACTATGTGGCGGCAATCAACCGGATCGGCGTAGAAGCGCCCTGGAACATGGGCGAATTTTACGGCCAGTCCTACCTGGTGAATCCACGAGGCCAAATCGTAGCAGCCGGAAGTCGCGATCAGGATGAAATCATCCTGGCCGAGATGGACAAAAACCTTATCCACGAAGTGCGTGACGTCTGGCAGTTCTACCGCGACCGCCGTCCGGAAACCTACGAGGACATGGTAAAGCTGCTGCCGTAGCAAAGCGGGGAATCAGGAAGAGGAGCGGGAGCATCATACCCCCCTCCTTTTCCCTATTTGCGCAAATAGGTAAGGGGATAGCACTATGAAGCAAATCGTATATCGCGGAGTGGAGTACCAGGAGGCGCTTCGCGTGGTGGAAACCCAGCGCTACCATCGTCACGAACGCCGTCATTTTGCCGATGGTGTAAGTGCGAAAGCCGTCTTCGGGCCTGGGGTCTATCTGGTGAGCAATCTGCAGGTTGCGGCCCACTATGCAATCTGTCACGCTGAAAAAACGTGGGATCGGGCAGCCATCCTCGCTCAAGAAATAAAACTGGACGGGCTGTATCGCCTGGACAAACGTTACGGAGAGAATGAGCTCCGCGATGAGGCGCTGAGGTGGCGCCACACCGGCAAGGAATTGAGGCGGATTTCCGAGGAGATGGGGCATCAGGATTGGCTGGAGTGGACAGGGGATGAGATCCGCACCTTTATCTTGGAGAGAGGCTTAAGCGGAATCCTCTATGAAATCAGTGAGGAACTCATCTATTATGTTTGCTACCGGCCGAACGAGCAAATCTCCCGGATCGAGCTGGTAACGGTCTTCGATGTGCAGGACATTATCTAAAGTTTCTCGACTTGCCTCCCCCGTTTTGGTAGAATTAGACATTATTCGACTTTTTTCTATCATTGGTACTATTCACACAGTTGTAGGGGGATCCAAGTAAACATGCGAAATCTAAGTACCCGAGCAAAGCTTCTCAACCTCGTCCTGGTAATGGCGCTCTTCCTGGCAGCCGTCGGCGGCACCGGCTTCTATTTTCTGATGAAGGCCGAAGAAAACCTGGAGTCCATGTATCAAAACCAGCTGTTGGCAATCAAATGGGTCAAGGAAGTGCGCGTCCAAACACGGGCGAACGAAGCGATCGTCTTTAAGATGATCCTGCAGACGGATGCCAATAAGCGTCAGGAGTACAAGCAGGTTCTTGAACAGCGGATTGCCGAGGTAGATGAACTTCTGGCGAATTATGAAAAACTGGAACTGGATGCAACTGCCAAACAAATTCTGGAGCAATTGAAACCGGAATTGGACGAGTATCGCAACGATCGTACGCAGGTGATCAGGTTGATCAACGAGCAAAATGCTGACGAAGCGTTCGCCTACTTCATGGCGACAGAGGAGACGCTAGACAGCATCAACAATAAGTTGAAATCGCTCGCTGATTATCACGATACCATGGCCGATCAACTGAACAAGGAGAACATGGCGGATGCGGTGCTGGCCAAGGGAATCCTGATTGGCACGATCGTGGCAGCGGTTGTCTTGGCATCTCTCTTTGGCCTGTACTTGTCCCGTCTGATCGCCAATCCGCTCAAGCAACTGGTTCGCAATCTGCAAGAGCTGTCTGGCGGGAACCTCGCTTTGGAACCGGTCGCATACACGGGTAAAGACGAAGTGGGCAAGCTGGGAGCCGCCTTCAACACGCTGATCGAGAACATGCGTGAATTGGTCAATCAGGTAAAAGTGGCCGGAGAACAAGTTGCCGCCTCGTCCGAACAACTGTCCGCCAGTGCAGAAGAAACGGCGCAGGTGACCGAACAAATTGCCGACGCCATCCAACAAATTGCGGGTGCATCAGAAACGCAAGTGCACCGAACCGATGAAACCGTTCGCGTCATGGAGGAAATGGCCATCGGGATACAGCGGATTGCAGAGACGTCCGGGGTGGTCTCCGAGGCGTCCGTTTCAGCCGCAGGGGAAGCGGAACAGGGGAATGCTTTTATTCAACGCGCGGTCTCCCAGATGGATGCGATCCAGCAGGCAGTCAATCACTCTGCTGCTGTCGTCAAGGAACTGGGTGAGCGTTCGCAAGCCATCACTCAGATCGTCGAGGTCATTACCGGAATCGCGTCCCAAACAAATCTGCTGGCGCTCAATGCTGCCATTGAAGCAGCCCGTGCCGGCGAACATGGACGCGGCTTTGCCGTAGTGGCGGACGAGGTCAGAAAACTTGCGGAGCAATCCGAGGAATCTGCCCGTGAAATAGCCCGACTCATTCAGGAGATTCAACTGGAGACCGGAAAGGCTGTGGAAGCGATGGATCAAGGAACACAGGAAGCACAGACAGGCGCGGTTGTAGTCAAGGAAGCCGGGGAAGCGTTTCAACGTATCGTCCTCGCCGCACATTCCGTCGCGGATCAGATCCAGGAAGTATCGGCAGCGACCGAGCAGCTTTCCGCAAGCATTCAAGAAATAACCTCTTCGATGGAGGAGATGAATCGGCTGGCACAAGATTCATCCGGCAGTACGCAGGCTGTCGCCGCTTCGTCACAGGAGCAGCTTGCCTCGATGCATGAGATTGCGACTTCCAGCGAAAATCTCAGCCGCCTCGCGCTCGAGCTGCAGCAATCCATCAGTCAGTTCAAACTGTAACCGACAATCGTCTGAGAAAGTCCGTTACCAAAAACTCGCTGTTTGGTAATATCCCCTTTTGATTGACAATGGAAAGAGTCTATCTGGTAGGATAGGCGCACCATTGTTGACCGGAGGGGATTTTAAATTGTGCCGTGTATGTAAGGAATGAAATTTCGAATACTAACCCCTGTATATCAATATTTTTGTGAGGTCGACATGCTGAGGATTCTATTGATCGTAAGTACCGTATGTTATTGGTACGCACTCGGGGGGATATCTAGTATTGTTGCACGAGAACCGATTGCGGAAGAAAAAATTTCGGTCTACATCAACTTGTGGCACAGCCGCCTTTATCTGAAAAATAAGGATGGTGAGGTGTTGTCTGCGTATCCGATTGCGGCGGGAGCGAAAGATACGCCTTCGCCCATTGGTACTTTTCGAATCATTCATAAGTCCAAAAACTGGGGAGGCGGATTTGGATCTCGTTGGTTAGGATTGAATGTCAGTTGGGGAACGTACGGAATTCACGGGACCAACCGCCCCGAGACGATTGGCACATTTGCGAGCCATGGCTGTTTCCGAATGAATAACCAAGATATTGAAAAACTGTACGATAAGGTTTCGATTGGTACTGCCGTAATCATTGATGGTCCCATCATGGGGCACGATCATATCACCTATCGAATCCTTGTTCCAGGATCCAGGGGAGCTCTTACCCAATTGGTTCAAAACAGGTTAAAAGCCGCCGGTTATTATCATGGCGTCTGCCATGGTAAGTTCAACCGTCAAACGGAACGGGCCGTTATCCGGTTTCAACAAAAAGAAGGGCTGAAGGTGACAGGACAAATTCAGTTTGAGGATTTGTGTTATCTTGGCATTATCGAGTAGCCATTTTCGTTGAATTTACTTTCTTTTGTTTCGTATGCTCCTCCAGAATAAGTAGCAGACGATGAGGAAGAAAACAAGGAGAAGAACAAGAGACATCATTACTTTATCCACACGTTTCCCACCTTTATTTGCAGCAGAAAAAATATCGAATTGATTTCTTTTGAAAAGGATGAATGGTTTTTGACTAGGACTATCGAAATAGTACGAAGTGACAATTTTCCTAGTGGGGTGTTCATCATGACGCAAAAGATGTCAAGCCAGAAAGAAGTCATTTTCCGTATCGGCAGTGAGGAATACGGCATTTCCGTTACCGACGTGGTATCGATTGAAAAGGCTCGGGAAACAACACCGGTTCCGGAGAGTAGCCCGTACCTGTTGGGAATGATAGATCTCCGCGGCACCGTCATTCCGATTATTGACCTGTCAAAAATATTCGGGGGCGCGCCGATTGCCATTACCGAGTCTACCCGGTACATCGTTGCCCAAGTGGAAGATCAAGTCGTGGGTTTTGCTGTCGATGCTGCTACGGATATCATCGACGTACCTGGCACGATGATTCAAAAACCAGCCATAGTCCAATCCACTTTCATTTACGGCATCGCCAAGCTTGAAGAGCGGATGATTGTCCTTTTAGATATTCCAAACCTGGTGAAAAACCTTGTTGGAGAGTCAATATACACAAAGAACCACTAGTGGTTGATTGAGAAACATCAGGGCTTCACCGTTGCGGGTGAGGCCCGTTTTCTTTTTGGAAAGGATGTAATCGCGCCCTATGACGAAACCGCGGTCAGATGCATATGTATAGAAGACACAGGGAACGGGGAGGAGATTTTCATGAGTCATGTGAAAAACGAGTTGATGGTGAAGCTGATTCGAAACGGCGTTACGCAAGCGTGCGGCAAGCCGTTAAAGGAAGCGACCCTGGACGAATTGAAGGATGAGTGGGGCCGGTTTACGCTCCAGAACATATCCCGCAATCATTACCGCAGAGAGCCCCATAATGTTATGGATTGACATATCGGATGCCGTTGCCGCCGAACAGCTCACGGACGCTGTTGTACTGGCGAACGTTTAGATCAGGAAAAACGATGGCCAGCTGACCCTCCTGGATTGGCAAGGGGCCGCCGGGAGCTTCAACGGCGTGCGGGATTCCCATCGCTTCCAATACCCGTGAGTACACCGCCGCATCATCCCAGCTGGAAAGGTAGTAAAACGATTTGTTTTCCAAGATACCCACTCCTTTGCCACTATTATACCCAATAAAAAGCCCCCGTCACCGGGAGCGGAAGGTTTTGCCGTTATCAGGATGCGCGCTGCTCACTTCCATAGGCGGTAATTTTGTTGTAATCGGCTGCGCTGATCACACTCGTGCTGTTTTTCATCAACCAGGTATAGAAGACGAGGGAGATGAGGAGACCGAATGTCCATGCGTTGTCCCAGATGATCGTCAATCCGGGAATCTGTTTGCTGATAAACGGCACCGCGATCCCGATCAGCATGGCCCAAACCGCATGTTGGTTGACGCCGCCTTTGTAGGAGTAAATGCCGTTTGTGCGGTACAGCTCGGTCAGGTGAATCCGCTGCTTTCGGACGAGCCAGTAATCGGCGATGGCGATGCCGTCGATCGGTCCGAGCAGCGCCCCGTAAGTACCCATCCAGAGGAAAATGTAGTTGCCAAAGTTTTCCAGGATATACCAGGGCTGCATCACCAGTGCGACTACCCCTGTGATAATGGCTCCCATGCCAAACGTCATTCGGCGGGGAGAGAGGTTTTCGATCGCACGAGCCGGTGCCACCACGTTCGCGGCGACGTTGGTGGTCAACGTCGCCAGGATGATTCCCAGCGTACCGAGGAAGATGACGAAGGGCGAGAACTTCGCCAGAATGGCAGCCGGATCCCAAATGGCTTCGCCGAAAACGACAACAGTTGCCGACGCCACGGCCACCCCGATGAACGAAAAGAGTCCCATTGTGGACGGCAGGGCAGCGGATTGACCGACAATTTGCGCTTTTTGACTCTTGGCGTAGCGGCAGAAGTCCGGGATGTTCAGGGCCAGTGTGGACCAGAAGGCAATCGCGCCGGTCAATGCCGGGAAAAACACTTTCAGGAAATCAGCGGTAGAGGTAAACTTGGACGGCGCGGAGAGCATCGGTCCCCAGCCGCCTGCAGCAGTGACTGCCCATACCAGGAGAGCAAGTCCCATGATCACCAGCACGGGAGCCGCCCAGTTTTCCATTGTCTTGATCGATTCCGGTCCACGGTAGGAGATCCAGACGTTTAATGCCCAAAAGCCGAGAAAAGCAATCCAGAGATGTCCGGGGATGTTTTCCCAGCCGGTCATCGCCATCAGCAGGGTGTCGATGGCCGCGCCGCCAAACCAGCAGTTGATGCCAAACCAGCCGGCGGCGATAATGGCACGCGCCATTGAGGGAATGTGGGCACCTTTTGAACCAAACCAGAGACGGGCGTAGACCGGATAGGGGATCCCGAACTTCGTTCCGGCGTGGGCGTTGAGAAGAATGGGAATGAGGACGATACAGTTACCCAAAATGATCGTAAAAATCGCTTGCCACCAGTTCATGCCCAGAGAGATCAAGCCGGCGGCCATGGCGTAGGTGGGCAGACAAATTGACATCCCAATCCAGAGGCTTGCAAAGTTGTACGCTGTCCAATCATGTTCCGCCCGGTTCGTCGGGCGAAGTCCTTCGTTAAAGAGCGGGCTGTCTTTGATCTGGTTTTCGCCTTCTTTCGTCAGGGTGACAATGCCGTCTACTTCTACCTGCGTTTTCATTGGAGACTCCCTCCTTTATCAATGTTTTGTACCTGAAGCGTGTTTGTCTCAGATACAAGTTGCTTAAGTATATTGATGGGGGAGATTTCTGATTACAGAATTTTCGCGCATAAGAATTACCGAGCGGGGTCCCTTACAGGTGTCGGCTGGGGCCCATATATGCGAAAAAACGCCCGGAAGAATATGCTTCCGGGCATTTCTTAGTGTATAAGAATTTATAAATTTGGACATCCCATACAGCAGCTAGAAAAGTGTTCGGGGCCCCGCCCGGCGAAAAAAGGGACCCCACTCGGCTCAGCGATAGCTACCGCCGAGTGGGGTGAGAGTAGCTAATGCCGAGTGGGTTTTCTTATAATCCATCAGGGAAGTACTCTTTCCAGCGGCGGTCGACCCGTTCCGCGATGTCGGGACGGGTTTCCACTTCGTCCGGATAAAACGGCTTCATGCGGGCGTCGACGATGAGCGGGCCTTCATAGCGAATCTTGTTGCGCACGATTGTCGATTGGGCGTACAGATCGTGTGCCGGATCAAATCGGGTGAAGACCGTCCACAAAAAGCTGCTTTGCTTCTCCGCGACTGAAGCGTCATCTACGATGCAGATCATCGGCCATTCGCGCAGATGTTCATTCACGAACGGAAGCAGCTCTTCACCGAGCTCAGGACGGTTGGCAAAACTCGGGCCGGAGATGACCAGACATCCTGGGCAAAACGGCTTGGCGTCATGAATGCCGGGGATCGTACCACCCGTGTATTCCCGCGGCAATTCGCGGACAGGCTCACCGATGCCGAGCATGATGCCCTTGCTGCCGTGGTTGAACTTGCGACCGGTGTAGTCCAGCGTATCGTTGGAGGTATCGTTGACGATCAACAGGTCGCGCTCCGGCTGGAATCTTGCGAGAACGATTTCCAGGAAGTGCGAGAAGTTGGACAGATCGCACGGGACGTCCGTCACCATCAAGAACTTGGTCAGAGTCAGCTGGCCCTCTCCCATGATGCGGAAGGCGTGAGCCATCGCTTCCTTGTAATAGCTCTCCCGGACGATTGCCCCGGCAAGAGCGTGAAAACCGGTTTCCCCGTATGTCCAGAGCGCCTTGACGCCAGGCATGACGACCGGAAAGAGCGGGGAGAGCAGCCGCTGCAGGTATTCGCCGATAAAGTAGTCCTCCTGACGAGGCTTTCCTACCACAGTGGCGGGGTAAATGGCGTCTTTGCGCCGCCACATCTGCTGGACGTTGAATACGGGAAAATCATGTTCCCAGGAATAATAGCCAAAGTGATCGCCGAACGGGCCTTCCGGTCGGCGGACGTGCGGCGGAACGATTCCTCCGAAGACGAACTCTGCCTCCGCCACAATCTTATGCGGATGGTTGGGTACGTCCACCAGCTTCAGCTTTTCGCCCATCAGCAGGGAGGCAAAGACCAGTTCCGGCACCATCTCTGGAAGAGGAGCGATGGCTGAAATGATCAAGGCTGGCGGTCCGCCTACCGTGAGAGTCACCGGGAGAGGTTGATTCCGCTTCTCCGCCTCGTGGTAGTGGAATCCGCCTCCTTTATGAATTTGCCAGTGCATGCCGGTGGTATTCTTGTCGTAGATTTGAATCCGGTACATGCCGAGATTGTGTTCCTTTGATTCCGGGTGCTCCGTGTAAACAAGCGGCAATGTCACAAACGGACCGCCGTCCAGATGCCAGCTGGTCAATGCGGGCAGCTGGGTCATGTCCACATCAGTGGTGGACACCTGCGTCACCGGTGCCTGCGCGGGGCTGACGGACTTGGTCCCGGTTTTCATTACGCCGAGAAGCGAATCGCGCAGGTCCCACAGCGCTGACAGCTTGGGCGGCAGCAGCTTGTCCAAGCCGTGCACCAGCTCGCGGACAATTGATTCCGGTTTGGGACCAAACGCCATGTCGACCCGTTCTGCCGTTCCAAACAAATTGGTCACGACGGGAAACGACTTTCCTTTTACATGGGTAAAGAGCAGGGCAGGTCCCTGTTCGTCAATCACTCTGCGATGAATTTCGGCCAGTTCGAGATACGGATCAACGGGGGCGTCAATCTCGACAAGCTGGCCGGCGCGTCGTAGCTGTTCCAAAAACGAGCGCAGGTTTGTATGCATAACGTGTCACCTTCCCTTTACTACTCTACACGAACCCGGCTATTGATTCTACCTTTTTTCACAGATCCGATGGTAAGATGGAGAGGAGGTGAAGACATGTTTAGCAGAAATTGGCGGTTTACGTTGCAAACCAGAATGATCTTGCTCACGATCTTTGTCATCGTCTCCATCATCGGCGCACTGGGGACCGTATTCACCTCGATCATCTCTGCCTCGATCGAAGAGCAGGTGGGAAAAAGGGCTCTCAGTGTGGCAAAAATTGTTGCCAATATGCCCCAGGTGAGAGGAGCATTCAGCACCAGTGACCCCTCGGCCATCATTCAGCCGATTGCGGAAAATGTGCGTCTCCAAACGGAAGCGGAGTACGTGGTTGTGGGCAACCGTCACGGGATTCGCTACTCCCATCCGGTACCGGAGCGAATCGGCAAGGAAATGGTCGGGGGAGACAACGATCAGGCCTTGATCCACGGACGCTCCTATGTGTCAACAGCAGTAGGGAGCCTGGGACCGGCCTTGCGGGGAAAGGTTCCGATCAAAAACGATGCGGGAGAGGTAATCGGCATTGTTTCCGTCGGATTCCTTCTGGAAGACCTCGAAGAAGCGATCGCCAGCTATCGGGAAAAGGTGCTCGGAATTATTGCGCTGTCCGTTCTGTTCGGCATTCTGGGAGCCGTCTGGCTGAGCAGGCGCTTCAAGCGGGCGATTCTCGGACTGGAGCCGGAGGAGATTGCCGCCCTGTTCATGGAGCGCAACGCGGTTATCGAATCCGTTCGGGAAGGGATCATCGCAATCAATCGGGATGGGGAAGTCACGATGGTGAACAAGGCAGCCACCAAGATTCTCGATTTGCCCAAGGAAAAGGACGTGCATCGAAGACCGGTCCAGGAGCTTTTGCCTACCACCAAAATGCTGGAGGTGCTCGAGACAGGTGAGCAGCAGCTGGACCGGGAGGCCATCTTCGCAGGGAAGGAGATTATCGTCAGCCGCGTTCCGATCAAGATGGGAAACAAAGTAATCGGGGTGGTGAGCAGCTTTCGCCCGAAGTCCGAGATCGACCAACTGACGGCAGAACTCTCCCAGGTGAAACGCTACGCGGATGTCCTGCGTGCGCAGACCCATGAATTTCACAATTTGCTGTACACGATCTCAGGTCTCTTGCAGCTGGGGTCCGTTCAAGAGGCGATCGAGCTGATTACGAGTGAAACCTCCTCCCAACAGGAACTCGTCCTCTATCTTGCAAAGCATGTATCCGATCCGATGATAAGCGCCTTGCTCTTAGGCATGCACAACCGGGCCAAGGAATTGAAAATACAATTTCACATCAACCGCGACAGCCGTCTGAGAGAGCTTCCCGAGATGATCAACCGCCAGCAAATTGTTCTGCTGCTGGGCAATCTCATACAAAACGCGTTTGAGGCAGTATGCGATCCCCGAGCCGATTCCAAAACCGTTGAATGCTATATCTCCGACGCGGGGCAGGAAATCCTGTTCGAAGTGGAAGACTCGGGGACCGGTGTGGGAGACGGCATTCGCGAACATATTTTTGAGTACGGTTTTTCAACCAAACCGGGGGAAAAAAGGGGCATCGGCCTGGCCAAGGCAAAGGGAATTGTCGAGGAGCTCGGCGGCTACATCGTGGTTGGAAGAAGCGAGCTGGGTGGAGCGCTTTTCACCATTTCACTCCCCAAGCAACGGAGGGACGAGCATGAAGCAAGTTGAGGTGCTGATCGTCGAGGACGATGTCAGAATTCTGGATATTAACCGGCGATTCGTTGAAAAAGTGGAAGGATTTCATGTGATCGCCACAGCAACGAACGGTGAACTGGCAAAGGAACTGCTGGAACTTACCCAGCCGAACCTGGTACTATTAGACGTCTACCTGCCCGACATGCTGGGCATCGATCTCGTCTGGCATATCCGCCAGCATTACCGCAACGTGGACATCATCATGATCACAGCGGCCAAGGAAATGGAAATGGTGCGAGCCTCCCTGCGCGGCGGGGTTTACGACTACATTGTCAAGCCGCTCGTCTTTGAGCGCTTCCAGGAGCGTTTGCAAAGCTACCGTGAGCATGTCCTGCGAACCAGCGAAGCCGGAACGGTGGAGCAGGAGGAGATAGACCAAATGCTCTTTCGCCGCGTCCAGCCCGGCAAGGGAAAGGACGGGTTCATGCCAAAGGGGATCGACAGTCTCACACTGGAGAAAATTTTGCGAGCGTTCTCGCAGGCCGGCACCTTGGGACTTTCCGCGGAAGAAGTAGGGAATTTGGTGGGGACAAGCCGAACCACCGCCAGAAGGTATCTGGAATATCTCATTGGAGAGGGCAAGGTACGTGCCGATCTGGTGTACGGCACGGTAGGAAGACCGGAGAGAAAATACCGGCTCCGTACGTCTGCTCTCCCGTGAACTTTATGAACAAAATAGACAAAAAATTCAAAATAGCACTTATGCACGTAAACTATTCAAAGGGACGGACAGCGTGATACCTTATGGACAGAAATGATGAATACGCTTTCAAAACCATAAGAGTAAGGGGGATTTCACCATGAGAAAAAGAAATTTGCTCATCGCGCTGTCCACTTTTGCCATGCTGATGTTGTCCGCGTGCGGCAACAGCGGAGGCAATGCAGGAGGGGGCAGCTCCGCCGGCGGAGGAGCAACTCCTGCTGCATCCGGGTACCCGGATAAACCGTTGGTATTTGTTGCGCCATCCGGAGCAGGGGGAGGTTGGGACAAGACGGCCCGTTCCATCAGCAAAGTGCTGGCGGAAAGCAAACTGGTTTCTCAGACCAGCACGGTGGAAAACAAACCGGGCGGCGGCGGGGCCGTATTCCTGGCTGAATATGTCACCAAGGAAAAAGGAAACGCCTACAAACTATTCGTCAGTTCGCCGCCGATCTTGATCAATAACGTCAAAAAAGAAGGAAACAGCCCATTCGGCTTCCGCGATGTCACCCCGTTGGCCCAGCTGACAAGAGACTTCGGGGCCATTGTCGTGAAGGCAGATTCTCCACACAAGGATCTGAAAGGTTTGCTCGACGTCATCAAGGCCGATCCGTCGAAAGTGACGGTGGCAGGCGGTTCCGCACCGGGCTCCATGGACCACTTGATCGCCGTCTTGCCTGCTGCCAAATACGGCATCGATCCAAAGGCTGTCAAATACGTCTCCTACGACGGCGGCGGAGAGGCGATGGCGGCGCTTCTCGGCGGCAACGCGGACATGATCGCCACCGACGCTTCCAGCGTGAGTGAATACCTGAAGGCGGGCAAGGTTCGCGTGCTCGGCGTGACGGCTCCGGAGCGGCTGGGCGGCGATCTGAAAGACGTCCCGACATTGAAGGAACAAGGCATAGACACAACCTTCAACATCTGGCGCGGAGTGTTTGGACCGGCCGACATGCCTCAAGACGCCAAGGCATACTGGGACGGCAAGCTGAAGGAGCTGTCCGAGAATGAGGTGTGGAAGAAGGAACTGGCAGCAAACGGCTGGGAAAGCGAATACAAGGACTCCGCAAGCTTCGTGGCATTCCTCGAAGAACAAGACAAACTGGTCAAGGAGCTCCTGACGTCCCTGGGCATGGCGAAGTAAAGGAGAGGGGATCCCCTCTCCTTGTTTCTTAGAAGGAGGTAACGATGAACAAGACATTTGATCGGTACGCGAGCGCCATCTTCGCCCTCATCGGAGCGCTGTTTGTAGCGGAAAGTCGAAACATTGCCGCCAGTGCATACGGCAGCCAGGTAGGACCCAACCTGTTCCCTTTGGGATTGGGCATATTACTGATTTTGTTGAGCGTCCGGCTGTTTTACGAAACGGCGAAGGTACAGTCGGATCAAAGTCAATCCGTGCCCCTGCGGCACAAGCGGTTCTTGTTGATGCTGGCTGTTACCTTCCTCTATGCGTGGTTTTTGGAGGAGATCGGATACCTCATCGGCACGTTTCTGTTTCTGCTCGCGGGGTTCAAGCTGATGGGCAGCGGCAGCTGGTTGAAGTCAGCCGGGATTTCCCTGCTCTTTTCGAGCGGAGTTTACTACACCTACGTACACATCTTGAAAGGCACGCTGCCAGGATTCCCTTCCTGGTTGGGCTTCTGAAGGAGGGATAAAAGATGAGCGCGCTTCACTATCTGGCCGACGGTTTTGCCGTCGCCTTGCAGTGGCACAACCTGATTTACGCTTTTGTCGGCGTACTGATCGGCACCGCAGTTGGCGTTCTGCCGGGCATCGGTCCGATGAGCGGTGTCGCCTTGCTGCTTCCGGTTACAGCATCTCTTACCAGCGGTCTGTCACCTGAACAGGCGGCCGCCAGCGCTTTGATTTTGTTGGCGGGGGTCTATTACGGTGCGATGTACGGCGGTTCCACCACCTCGATCTTATTGAATACCCCGGGTGAATCCTCTTCTGTGGTGACAACTCTCGACGGCTACCAGATGGCTAAAAACGGCCGGGCGGGAGCGGCTCTTTCCATTGCTGCCATCGGTTCCTTCGTCGCCGGGTTGGTAGCACTCATCGCCCTCGTCTTCCTGGCACAGCCGTTGTCCGATCTTGCTTTGAAGTTTGGTCCCGCAGAGTATTTTT
This sequence comes from Brevibacillus soli, assembly GCF_044759095.2. NCBI lineage: Bacteria > Bacillati > Bacillota > Bacilli > Caryophanales > Paenibacillaceae > Brevibacillus > Brevibacillus soli. Next base: position 11,352 of record NZ_JBIYSM020000017.1, on the reverse strand, counting down.
CGCTCATGATTCTCGGACTGTGCGCCGTCAGCGGACTGGGCGGCAAATCGATGACCAAGGCGCTGATCATGACCGTTTTTGGGTTGCTCCTGGCCACCATCGGCATCGACAACGTCTCCGGCGTCGCTCGTTTCACCTACGACATCCCTGATCTGTACCAGGGTCTGGAGTTTCTTACCATCGCCGTCGGCCTCTTTGCGCTGGGGGAAGTGTTCAAGACGATCATCGAACCGGACGGGGAATCCGGACAGGTGATCAAAGTGGGACGGGTCATGCCCAGCCTTGAGGACTTGAAGAAAAGCGCGGGCCCTGTCGCACGGGGTTCTATTCTGGGCTTTTTCGTTGGAATCCTGCCGGGAGCGGGGGCTACACTGGCATCGTTCTTTTCCTATATCTTTGAGAAAAAGCTGAGCAAAGATCCCGGGAAGTTCGGCAAAGGGGCAATTGAAGGGGTGGCCGCACCCGAATCTGCCAACAACGCCGCGTCCGGCGGAGCGATGATTCCGCTCCTGACGCTGGGAATCCCGGGTTCGGGCACGACCGCCATCCTGATGGGTGCCCTTCTGATGTACAACGTTCAGCCCGGGCCGCTGCTTTTTGAAGACCACCCGCAGGTAGCGTGGGGCCTGATTGCCAGTATGTTCATCGGGAACCTCATGCTATTGGTCTTGAACATGCCGCTCGTGAAGGTGTTCGCGAAAATCATTGAAACCCCGAGTCAGTATCTGCTGCCGCTGATCATTGCCATCTCCGTATTCGGCGTCTATGCCGTGCAGGTGAGCACGTTTGATTTGATCCTGCTGATCGCTTGCGGGGTGGCTGGATACCTGCTGGCCAAAAACGACTTCCCGCTTGCTCCTTTGGTGCTTGGCCTGGTGTTGGGGCCGATGATCGAAAACAATATGCGTCGTGCGCTCACCACCTCCAATGGAGATTTCCTGATCTTCGTGCAAAAACCGATTTCCGCTGTCTTTTTGGGTATCGCAATACTCTGGCTGGTGGTCCCGATTCTGTTGAAGATGAGAGGCAGGCAGGTCGTGATCAACGAAGAAGCGTAAAAAAGGCCTTGACAAGCGGCGTACCTCCCTTTACTCTTTGAAAAATTTCAAAGGACTGTTCTGCCGAATTGTGTAAGCAGAACAGAGGGGAGTGTTTGGCATGCTGCATATTCAACCGGTTACGCTTGAAGGACGGCTGGTTCGACTGGAACCTCTGTCACTTGAACACGCTGACGGGCTGTGGGAAGCGGGAAAATACCAGCAAATCTGGACGTACATGTCGATTGCGTTCGACAGCCGCGACGTCGTGGATCGTTATCTGGAGCAGGCGCTTGCGGCCAGGGAGGCGGGGACAGAGCTGCCGTTCGCGATAATCGAACGAAGCACCAACCGCGTGATTGGCAGCACGCGCTTCGGCAATATCTCACGTCATGACAAAGGGTTGGAAATCGGCTGGACATGGCTGACCCCATCCGTATGGAAAACGGCGGTCAACACGGAATGCAAGTGGCTGCTGCTGCGCCACTGCTTCGAGGAACTGGGCTGCATCCGCGTTCAGCTGAAAACGGATTCCCGCAATGTCAATTCCCAGCGGGCGATCGAGCGCATCGGCGGAGTCCGCGAAGGAGTGCTTCGCAATCACATGATCTTGCGCGACGGCTATGTCCGTGACTCTGTCTTTTTCAGCATTCTTGACCGGGAGTGGCCGGAAGTGAACCGGAAACTCCAAATGTGGCTGTCTGGTGAATAACGCGTCTGACCGATTGTGTGAGATCCCGCACACTGTGTACAATGGAAACAATGCGATCCATTCAAGCAAAGTGTGAGGTTACGATGAACATTCAAGAAGCACCGGCCCGGTCCGTTTTATTCCTCGGCGATTTGGCTGCCTTTTTGCTCTTTACCTGTCTGGGAAAGGAAGCTCATCACTTGCCTGTTTCACTGACAGGGGTGTTTGCCACGGCTGCGCCGTTTTGGCTGACCTGGGTTGCAGTTGGAACACTTCTTGGCGTCTACCGTCCGCAGGCGTACGTAAGCATCGGGCGTGCGGCGCGGAGTACGGTATTCGCCTGGAGCATGGCAGCACCGCTTGCGGTCTGGATCCGTTCCATTCTGCTGGACACGCCCGTCACATTGCTTTTCACTTCTGTTGCGTACGGTATCATGCTTCTCTTTTTGCTGGCCTGGCGCGTACCCTTTGCCATGTTTGCAGGGCGGTGTACCCGTTTATAAAAGCGGGTGAGAGTGGATACGCTACCACTGACCGCTGGCAAAAGGAGGTGGGCGAACATGGGCAAGAACAACAACAGCAAGGACCTTGCCAAAAACAGAGGAAAAACCGTCGATGAGAACGACAAGAATACCAACCTCAGGCAATCCCAACACAACGACCGGAACAACAACTAAGCCCACGAGAGAAAAGCTGCTGATGTATGTCGGCAGCTTTTTGCCTGTGTTATAATAGCCTGAGCTTATTACTTGGAACGGAGGATTTTGTTTATGTCGCAACCAGTTGGACCGTCGATCACGCTGTCGACGCAAGCTTTTCTGATTCTGTGCCGCCTGTTTGACGGGTGCTATGACGATTTGAAACAGCAGGAACACGTAAACGAACTGGTGGAATCCATCGCCGATGTTCTGCTCGCAGGTGTGCAGGCGCTGGAGGAGCAGGTGAAACCGCCAAAGGACATCACCTTTTCGCTGACCATTCCACAGGCGTTTTTCCTCCGCAAACTCGTAGCAGAGCTGATGGTGCTTACCTCGGAAAAGGCGGAGCAGGACAAGACGCGTTCCTGGCTGCGGGAGTGTCAGACTGTACTGGAGCAGGCGGGGATGCCGCGTGTTTGAGAAACATCCTGTCCTGCATGTCGTAACGAGCGGCAGCCAACCGCTTGAACAGGTGTTGCGAATGGCAGAGGCGGCTTGGGCTGGGGGAATGGACATGCTCCAGCTGCGCGAGAAGCAGCTGACCGCCCGGGAATGCATGAAGTGGGTGGAGGCGCTGGCAGATGTCATGCCAAGAGAGCGGATCCTCGTGAACGACCGCGTCGATGCAGCCGCAGCCAGCAGGTGCGGCGGTGCACATCTGGCCTACCACAGCTTGACGCCGCAGGAAGCGAGGCGTGTACTAAAAGAGGGGCAGCTGATCGGCCGCTCCGTCCATTCCCGAGAGGAGGCGGAAGCAGCGGTATTGAGCGGGGCTGACTACCTGTATTACGGCCATGTTTTTGCCAGCCAATCGAAGCCGGGATTGCCGCCTCGAGGAACGGAGGAGCTCGTTCGACTGGTGAACACCTTGTCAAAACCGATCATCGCCATCGGCGGCATCACCCCGGATAACCTCAAGGAGGTGCTCGCGACCGGTTGCGCCGGCGTCGCCATCCTGTCCGGGATCACCGGCGCGGACGATCCGAAACGGGCGACCCTTACATACCGAGAAGCCATGAAGCGTTGGCAGGAGGAACAGGCATGAAAAATCGCGACCTATTGCGGGAGAAATTGTGCGTCTATTTGGTAATCGGCACGCAGGACTGCGGTCATTCCGTCGAACGGACGGTTTCCGTTGTGCGTGAGGCACTTGCAGGCGGAATCGGAACGGTGCAACTGCGGGACAAAGGCAGCAAACTGACGAAAGAGGAACGGTATTCGCTTGCGCTTCGACTGCTGCAGTTGTGCCGGGAGAACGACGCGTTGTTTTTCATCAACGACGACGTAGAACTGGCTGTTCGCGTGCAGGCCGATGGAATACACGTAGGACAGGACGACATGCCGCTGGCTCAGGTGCAACAGCTGGTTGGCCCGGACATGTACATCGGCATCTCTGCGGGTACTCCCGAGGAAGCGATGGCAGCCCTGTCCGGAGGAGCCGATTATCTGGGGGTGGGTGCCATGTATGTCACCGCCTCCAAAGCGGACGCCGGAGAGCCGATTGGCCCAGCCGGTCTCGCCGAAATCCGCCAGGCAGTCGGTGCAGAACTCCCCATCGTCGGGATTGGCGGAATCACGGCTGGGAATTGTTCCCCCGTGATCGCTGCGGGGGCGGATGGGGTGGCAGTCATTTCAGCGATCAGCCGAGCAAAGTCTCCGCGCCATGCGGCACAGCAGTTGGCGGAGGCTGTACGCAGGACAAGGCAGTGTTAAGTCAGTTGTACTTGGAGAAAATAACCATTGAAGCGGACTGAGCGTGGGAGGTGGAGCAGTTGAAAAGCCGCATCTATCGGATCGGATACGAACAGGTGAACAAGCGGGAGCTCTTGGAGCGGCTGGGCTTGTCGGATTGCCTGCTCGTGGAGCACAAGCGGCTGTTTCCTTCTGGCGACGAGCTGGCCGATGAAGTATCGCCGGAAGAGGAGCGCCACGCTGTGCTCGTTCGGTTTCAGCGCCGTCCCAGTGAATGGATTACATTTACCGGCTTGTATGAAATACTCTCTCGCGAACCGATTCCCTGGATTGATTCGCCGCTGGAGTATCACTTGCACGGAGTGGAGCTGTTTCCGGGCAATATCCGCAGGGAAAAGGCACCGCAAGCCAGAATCCCGGCGCGAACCAAGCTGCAGATTGCCGCCATTCGCGGAGAAACCGTGTTTGTTACCGTGCCGGGACATCCCTCCCGCAAGTATGAGATGTCACTGGCTTACGCCCGTTTTGCCAAGGATTTTCCTACCGAGCTGGAGCTGAAGCTGCAGGTATACGCGTTCCCTCCGCGGCAGGACGTGCTGGTAGACTGGCTGCTGAAAGAGGGGCGAAAAAGCGGGATTATTACCCGTCCCAATCAGGAGCGGGTGGAGCGGTCCGCGTTTCAGGTCTGGGACGAACTGCGCCTGGAATACGGGATCAGCGTGAGTGCGGCGCTGCTGGCGATCAAGCAGGCACTCATCATTTTGGACCGGGCTGGCGTCGAAACGGATTTTCCCTATCCGATTCAGGAGCGGTCTGACCTCAGCCTGTCCAACGAGGCGGAGCGTGAAGCGTTCTACTCGTATCACGCCGTTCGCTGCGCCATCGCCGCGGTTGCATCACTGTTAACCACAGATCCGAAAGACCCCTTGCAGGACTTGCTGCTGCTCGACGTCATGCTGGAGCAGCAGGTAAAACGCAGGCGCAATTAATCCAGAGGCATCTGTTACGGAACCAATCGTGACAGACGCCTTTTTTAGCATATATGATTTTATAAAAATGGACATCCATACAGCCACTTGGAAAGGGTTTGGGGCCCCGCCCGACGAAAAAAGGGACCCCACTCGGCTCAGCGATAGCTACCGCCGAGTGGGGTGAGAATAGCTACTGCCGGGTGGGTTATTTTGTCTAATCAGTTTAACAATAAACATTTTTTGCACAATTCGATACCGGTTCGTGCTATGATAGTTGTTAGCAAGAAAACGCTTACAATTTTATCAAAGCAATGAGGAGGCATCAGGCATGAACCGCGTGGACTCAGAATTTTCGCTTGTGCAAGTACCCGTACACCTAAAAGAATTTGTAGTAGAGCAAGACTACGAGCGTTATACGCCGATCGATCATGCCGTCTGGCGCTACGTAATGCGGCAAAACAGCAGCTTTCTGGGAAAAACAGCACACAGCGCCTATCTGGATGGACTGCGCACCTCCGGCATCAGCATTGAAAGAATTCCCAATATCAAGGAGATGAATGAATGTCTCTCGCAAATCGGCTGGGGAGCAGTGACGATCAATGGCTTTATTCCAGCTGTTGCGTTTTTTGACTTCCAGGCTCACGGCTTTTTGCCGATCGCCTGCGATATCAGGCAGTACGACCACATCGCCTACACGCCCGCTCCCGACATCATCCACGAAGCGGCTGGACACGCTCCGATCATCAAGGATGAAAAATACCGTTCCTATTTGAAATTGTTTGGCGATATAGGTTCAAAAGCCATTTCTTCCCGCGAGGACTATGAACTATACGAAGCAATTCGCCTGCTCTCCATCGTCAAGGAGGACCCCGAGTCGACTGAAGAAGAAAGGATAGCGGCCGAGGAAAACCTCGAACGGAAAGTCGCCGCGGTGACGGAGGCTTCCGAGGCGACACAGCTTTCCCGTTTGTACTGGTGGACGGTGGAATACGGCTTGATCGGAGATCTGAATCATCCGCAGATATACGGAGCCGGACTGCTTTCTTCTGTCGGCGAAAGCATGAGCTGTCTGAAGGACGATGTGAAGAAAATTCCATTCTCGCTGAAAGCATGCATCGAAACTGATTTCGACATCACCAAACCGCAGCCGCAGTTGTTTGTCTGCAAAGATTTTGATGAACTGATCGAAGCTGTACAAGAGTTCGCCAAGACGATGGCGATGACGGTGGGTGGCACCGAAAGTCTTGTGAAGGCATGCAAAATGGGGCAGACCTCCACGTCCGTATACAGTTCCGGACTGCAGGTAAGCGGAACGGTTACCCGACTTGAATTCAGTGAAGCCGGGGAAGCGGTCTATCTTGTGACCAGCGGGCCCACAGCGCTTGCCGTGGACAACAGCGAGCTTGCGGGACACGGCAAAACCTATCATCTCGAAGGTTTCGGATCACCAATCGGGCGCTTGGCCCAAGAAACGACCCCTCTTGAGCTGTTTAGCGATGAGCAGTTGGAAGCGTACGGAATTGTCGTGGATCAGAACACGACACTCTCCTTTGAATCGGGGGTTCAGGTAACCGGCAAAGTGGCGTACGTTCATCGGGAAAACGGCAAGGTGGTATTGATCGGCTTTGACAACTGCACGGTGACGTTCGGGGAGAAAACGTTGTTTGAGGCCGAATGGGGCACATTTGACATGGCAGTCGGAGAAAAGATCGTCTCGGTATTTGCCGGAGCAGCGGATCGGGAGAAGTTTGCCACAGGCACCCACCAGCCGTCTGCCGTAAATGCAAAACGGCCCGCCTACACACCGGAACAAGTGCGGCTTCAACAGCTCTATCAACGGGTACGCGACACACGCGAACAACCGGCCTCGGATGAGGAAACAGAAACGAACCTGCTGCCGGTTCTTCATGAGGTTACGGGATCGTATCCGCACGACTGGCTGATCCGTTTGGAGATCCTGGAGATTCTGCACGCTCGCAATCTTTTGCCGGACGTTCAGGCCGAAATTCGTGATTCTCTCAACCAGCTGATGCAGGAGCAGCCTGACCATGCTCCGTTGATCCAAAACGGTCTGTCCTTGCTCGTGTAATTCGTCACCGGTCGGTGCGGTGCGCATCCGAACAGATACCGGTTCGCGCACCGCTTATATATTTTGTCCAACATGTCAGACCAGATCCGAATCTCTTCGTTTTACATAATAAATGTTATGGTAACTTAATGGGTCAGGCCGCGGCCTGTCTTTTTCTTTTTTACACAAAAAATGTCACGGATTTGAGGCGAAATGCCGCGCAGGCTTTTCTCTACCTTGGGACTTCGTTACAATAGGGGCAGGTAAAGACATACAGTTCGCCCCTGGAGGTGTGTATGAGTACAAATTTGTCTGTTTTGCTTGCTTTCGGCGCCGGCTTTCTTTCCTTCATATCGCCGTGTTGTTTGCCGTTGTACCCGTCTTTTTTATCGTATATAACCGGGGTCACCATCGATGAAGTGAAAAAGGGAAAAGCTGTCTTTCAAAAGCAGGCGCTTCTTCACACCTTGTTTTTTATCCTCGGATTTTCCATCGTATTCGTCGCGCTGGGTTTGTCCACATCTTGGCTGGGCAGCCTGTTTGACGAGAACAAAGAGTTGATTCGTCAGCTGGGCGGCATTCTTCTGGTTGTGATCGGCTTGGTCATGCTGCAGGTGTTCAAGATGGATTGGATGATGCGCACCTGGAAAGTTGATTTAAAATCCCGCCCGATTGGGTATACTGGGTCCATACTGGTCGGTATCACGTACGCCGCGGGCTGGACTCCCTGCGTCGGTCCCATCCTCTCCGGCATCATTGTTTTGGGCGTAACGAACCCAGGTCAGGCACTGACTTATACGCTGGCCTATACCATCGGGTTCGCCATTCCATTTTTCGTCATGACCTTTTTCATCAGCAAGATTGGGGCCATCATGAAGTACTCGGATCGCCTGATGAAAGTCGGGGGTGCGATTATGATTCTGTTCGGGATTTTGTTGTATACCGGGAAGTTAACTGACATCACCAGACTGTTGATTGGATTGTACGGGGGTTTTACAGGATTTTAATTGAGGTGAACAGATGAAAAGGATGCTCCTTCTGGTGTTTTTCGCAGCGCTCATGGGGTACACCATGTATACCCAACCTGTAGAGCAGGCAGCGAACACCGAGCAGAAGCCGGTTGTAGGCTATCAGGCACCCCATTTTTCACTGGCCGGACTGGACAAACAGACCTACCAGTTGTCAGGAAGCAGGGAAAAGCCGCTCGTCATCAACTTTTGGGCGTCCTGGTGCGGGCCGTGCCGTATGGAAGCCCCTGATCTCCGCAAGCTGTATCTGAAATACAGGCAGCAGTTGGATTTCTACGCCGTGAACGTAACCAGCAACGATGATCCGGACAGCGCCAAGGCGTTTGTGGACGCGTATCAGCTGCCGTTCCCCATCCCGATGGACATGAATGGGGAGGTTGCAAGCAAGTACCGGGTGAATGCGTTTCCCACAACGTATTTGGTTGACAAAAACGGTGTGATCCGGCAGAAAATCATCGGGATGATCGAACCGGCCCGGTTTGAGCAGGAACTGAAAGCATTGATTTCGGGAAAACAGTGACCGCTGTCGATGACAGCGGTCAGGGTAGGTCCGTCTCAAGAGGACGCTCAGCAACCATACATCCAGGAGGTTCGCACAAGTGGGATCCCTGCTCACTTCACCATCCGGTGAGGTTCCTGCCACGAAAAGAAAGCGCTTACAACACGAACTGAATTATGTTAGAATATACAGATAAAAGGAGATGGTGTTCGTGGAACAAAACCTTTCATTCATGGAGCGGTACAAACAGGATCATCAGCATCCGGTCAACAAGCTTACCCATGCAATCGGCATCCCCATGATCGTCTTGTCCCTCCCGCTCTTTTTCTGGAGTTGGAAGTGGGCGCTCGGCCTGTTTGTCATCGGCTGGATTTTTCAATTCATCGGGCATTATGTGGAGGGGAATCCGCCGTCCTTTCTGAAAAATCCCGTGTTTTTGCTGGTCGGTCCCTGGTGGATCGTAAAACGATTCTGGGGTTTTTTGACGGGAAAGCCGCTGCCATGACGGTATCCGTTCATACAAGCGCCGGTCGTCTCATAAGGTAGGAGTAAACGGCAGGAAGAGGGTGTCTGTATGTCTGCTGTTCTTCCCAAACGCCGCGGGCAAAAAAACCAAACACAAACGAGAGACGGATATACGGTTCATGAATGCCGTATCGGAATGCATCGGCAAACAGCCGGATATCCCCAGTTGTACCGGGACCACGAGGCGATCGGGCCGGACGGAAGGGCAGGTACCTCGGCAGGTCAGCAGAGAGCCCTCGATTCCGACCTCAGCCATATGGTGTAACCAGTCACGACTGACTGGTTTTTATTTTTTCGGAACCGTACCCCACCCATATTTTGCGAGTGACCGTTCGTTTTGTACGTTCACCTAGAGAACGGGATCGTTCTCCCTCATAGGATAAAGGGACACCGATGGGGGAGGGGGAACAAGCAAGTGGCAAAAGCAAAAAAGATCAAAAAGAAAGTCACACGGCAGCATCCGAATCAACTCAACCTAAAAATAGTAACGTCCACCACCTGTCAGGTGTGCAAGCAGCAATGCAAGCGGGGGCTGCAGTACATGGAGAAGATGTCGCAACCCGGAGCGATTGGGTACGGTGTGCCATGCATTCTGACCAGGGATAAAAAATAACAAACGAGCGCAGAGGGATTCCTGCGCTTTTGTTTTTGGTATCATAGAAGACAACGTCATTGAAAATCATTCAAAGGAGTTGCAAGCTCATGCGTCCATTGCAAATTTCTCCCGAAACCGCCGTCAAACTGGCGGAAAAACTAAATATTCCGCTCGAACAGCTGATGCACATGCCGCAGCACATCCTGATGAAAAAGCTGATGGAGTTGAATGAACAGGAGAAGGAAAAGGAATGAAACAGAAAAAAATTTTTATTGCAACCTTTGCCCACAATTTTCCGTCAAGAAGGTGCGCGCGCAAAACACCTAGATTGAGAGGAGAATTGCAGGATGAAAAAATTTGTATCTGCTTCCCTGATTGCCGCTCTTCTGGTATCAGGCGCATCGGGAGCATTGGCAGGGAATGAACACCACAAAGACAGGGGCAAAGCCGAAAAAACGGAAGTGAAAGTGGTGGTAGCAGCTGAGCCGCTTTCCAAGGCCGAAGCCGTACTAAAAGACGTCAGGCTGAAAAAGGAACTGATCGGACTGCGTCAGGAGCTGAAGCAAGCGAAAAAGGACACCGCAGAACTGAAAGCAAAATACGAAAAGTTGGTTGCCGAACTGGAAAAGCTTTCCGAGAAGCAGGCAGCTCTCGAGGTTCAGCTGGAGCTTTTGCAGCGTACATATCAAAAAGGGGAACGCGCTCCATTCAAGAAATTGGGATTGCTTTTTGAAGCAATCGGTTCCACTGAAATAAAAGCGTTTGTTGACGGAAAACTGGTAGTAGCGGATGTAACTCCGTTCGTGCAGGGGGGACGAGCTCTCGTTCCCGTACGTGCGATCAGCTCCGCGCTGAAAGCGGACGTAAAATGGGATGCAGAAACACGCACCGTAACGATTACGCGCGGTGATCAGATTATTACGCTCTACCTGGACAAAAAGGAAGCGACGGTTAACGGCAAAACCATTTCATTGGACATCGCTCCCGTATTGAAAAAAGGCCGCGTGTTCCTGCCTCTCCGATTCATCAGCGAACATTTGAACGCGGACGTCGATTGGCAGTCGGAAGGGAAAATCGTCATCATTGACGACATTCAGCCCCCTGTTGAACCGGACGAGAGCGAAGAAACCGATACAGAAACGTCCACTGAGACTTCGACGGACACGACCGAACAATCCGAAACCAGTTCCAACCAGCAGTAATGACAGTCCTCGGCGCCGCCGAGGGCTTTTTTCTCGGTGTATAAGAATTTATAAATTTGGACATCCCATACAGCCGCTAGAAAAGTGTTCGGGGCCCCGCCCGGCGAAGCGTTAGCTAGTTTCCCCTGAAAAATTCCTGGGGTAAGTCAAAAACAAAAGGAATTCAGCTCTCTAAATGGAAGTAGTTGTTGACGAGGCAATACATCCAAAAAGAGGGACTGAATTCCTTTCTTCATAAAGAAATTCAACAGTGCTCCTCGAAAATCCTATTTGAGGTGAGCGATTATGTTAAAACTTCGTAACGAGCAAATCACATTGTGGGATACCCTTCTCCCTGAACCAATCC